>NZ_JBFOCU010000057.1:0-18156 GCF_040907945.1 Aeromonas sp. s11
GAACTGAAGCTGGTGAATGACGAGCTGCAGTTTGCCAACGGCACTCCTGCGATCGGCTTTACCTACAGCAACGGCACCATCAGCTGGACCGAAACGGCCCCGGCTAACGGGCAAGGCATCACTGTCACCGCGACCCAGACCGACAAGGCGGGTAACACCTCTGCCGAAGGTACTGATACGGCTCTCGTTGACACGGCGGCCCCGAATGCACCGACCGTGTTGATCGTGGATGACGGTACCCCTGGCGATGGCTTGCTGACGCAAGGCGAAATCGACGGAAATGGTGCAGGTGTACAGTTGACCGTGAGCATCGATGCCGAGGACTTCAATGCTGGCGGTCACGTGAACCTGACTATCGTCAATGGCACCGCGACCAGCAATGTGGAACTGAAGCTGGTGAATGACGAGCTGCAGTTTGCCAACGGCACTCCTGCGATCGGCTTTACCTACAGCAACGGCACCATCAGCTGGACCGAAACCGCCCCAGGTGAAGGTCAGAGCATCACGGTCACCGCGACCCAGACTGATGCAGCAAACAGCACGTCAGGCCCAGGCTCTGATACCGCAAAACTTTATACCCCTGGGAACTGCAATATTGTTGTGAATGAAAGTACTTTACGTGACGGTGGGTCAAATGTTGCAAGTGAGAAGATTAATTTTACAGCAGGAACGCAAGCGCTCACAGCATTTAACTTCAATTCCTCATCGATAAATGCCGCAACAAACCTTGCTGGGCACAACATAACTTGGGCGATTGCAACTAATGGTGCGTTGATTGGTTCTATCAATGGGCAACAAGCTATCATATTAACCTTAAGCGACATTTCAACGATCTCTCCAGGAACATCTGGCAATGTTACTGTTAATGTGGAGTTGCTAGATAATCTATTGCAAAATAATGGCTTAGGTGGTGAAAACTTAAGTGCTCTGATCAATGGTATTGTTATTGAAGGAACCACGGCTAACGGAAGTTTAGTAACCGGAAATGTTAGCGTTGAAATTATTGATGATGTCCCCAATGCCAACAACGACACTGGCAGTGTCGATGTGATAGTAGATAGTTTTATAGTATCTGGTGTGGAGGCAAATTGGACATCATGGACAAATGGCACAAGCGTGACCACGTTCGATGGTAACAGTAATCCTAATGGTGGTGGTACTGACAATGATGATGGTTTAGATCAGATTAGATGGGGTAATCCAACGAATACCTATAAATCTGGTTATGGTTTCATCGATAACGACAGTGCATTAAATGGTCAGTTTGCCTTAAACCAAGAGATTATTTTGGGCACGTTTACCCACTATAACTTCCCAATATCTTCTGGTGGCGCTATCACTAAAGCAACTATGGATGTTACTTTCTCGGTGATTGATGCCTATGGGGTAGTTACACCAGTAACTCTCAACGTCAACTTTGACCATAATGAAACACCGAACGACAACAACGATCCTGAAGCATCAAAAGATATCATTAAAGTCGGCAATACCAATGTAACCTTTGAACATCAGGGGCAAGTTTATACGCTGCAAGTAATAGGCTTTAGAGTTCCTGGTACTAACCAAGTTGTTACTGAAATTAGAACGGCTGAAAATGCGGCAAGCAGTTATGAACTGGTTGTACGTATAGTCGCTGGTAATGGCTATGAATTGCCCTCTACCGAGGGGAATGTGTTAACCAATGATGTCATCGGTGCTGATAGCGATCTCACGGTAGTAGGTGCTGCAACGGGCGACCAAACAGGTTCAGGCACCACTGGCAGCGTTGGAGTCATTATTAACGGCATATATGGTACGTTAATCATAGACGCCAATGGTAGTTACACTTACAAAGTAACAGCCAACGCCTCAGCGATTCCGGCCGGCGCAACAGAAACCTTTACCTACACCATGCAGGATGCTGATGGTGATCAATCCAGCGCATTACTCACCATTAATGTAAATACCGTTAATGTGAATGCGCTTAAAGCAGTTCAAGATCAAAAAAGTGGTCCTGAAGATACTGCTGTAATCGGTAATGTGCTGGAAAATGATGGCAATAAAAATACATCAGTCACCCATTTCACTGTGGCTAACGATACCAATCAGTATACTGCAGGCAGTAAAATTATATTGACAGAGGGTGAACTAACCCTCAATGCTGATGGTAGCTACACCTTTAAGCCCGCAGATGATTGGAATGGCCAGGTTCCAGTCGTCACCTACACCACGAATACTGGGGCAACAAGCACACTAACCATAGTGGTAACGCCTGTTGATGATCCAACGGTGACTGAATCAGATAGCAACACCGTTGCCGAGGATGCTCAAGCGAAAGGTAACGTACTGGAAAATGATACGGATGCGGATAACACATTATCCGTGACCAGCTTCCAAGTGAATAACGAGACCTATACCGCTGGTAGTACTTGGTATCAATTGCCGGAAGGTGAGTTGCAATTAAATACAAATGGTGAATACAGCTTTGTGCCAAAAGAGTACTGGAGCGGTTCATTACCTGTAATTACATACACCACTAATACGGGTGTTACAAGTACCTTGAATATAACTGTTGAAGCGGTGGCTAATGCCCCGACGCTCACTGTTGGCAATTACACAAATGTCGCATCTATCAACTTTGAAGATGCAAAGTTCAATGTGAATAACGGCTGGGGGGGCGTAATTGCGAATCAGATTGACGGCCTTAACACCCTTGGTAAATGGTATACCAGCAACTCAGGTGGCAGGATTGAAGTTGGTTTCGAAAAAACTTATCAGGGTGGAGGTTCCACCAACAAGGTCATGGAAATTGAGTTTAATAATGGTGACGATACTCTGTACACGGATATGGAGTTGTATGCTGGGCGCTTCTATGAGCTAGGTTTCGATATTGCAGCACGCTTAGGCCACGAATCTAGCTCGAAGCTTACGATCAAACTGATTCCATTAGATAATATCGGTCAGCCAATAATGTCACAGGCCATCACTCTCTATGACTTTAACAAAAACGATTCTAATTGGCTACGCGACCAAAAAGTATCTTTACCCGTAAATGCCTCTGGTAATTACCGCCTGTTATTTGAGGCGGACTCAGATGCGGATTCTGTTGGTGCTATTTTGGATAATCTCTCTTTTAGCGCTGTAGATAACCTTGGTTATATCGGAAACTTCATCAAGCTTGGCAATATAAATGCTCAGTTAGTTGATGACGATAACTCTGAATCGTTGAGCATTAAGTTGCAAGGCTTGCCAGAAGACGCGATTTTAAAAGATGGAAATAATCATCAAGTAACAGTTGATGCTAATGGCGAAGTAGACATTACGGGTTGGAATCTTAATAACTTACAGATTAAAGTCGCCAACCATGGCAACTTTACCATCACAGTTGTGGCTACGGCGACAGAAGCCAGTAATCAAGATACAGCGCAAAGTACTACTGATTTCCAAGTTACCGTTCTGCATAAGAATAATGTTGTCGGTGGTCAGAGTGTAGATTCATTCATGATGACCGATTGGAGTGATGATACAGCCTTGTTTGCCGTTAATTTAGGAGGATACGGCAGTGTCGCTTCATCATCCAAGACTCAATATATTGCTAAAGACACCGAGCTACTAATTAATGCAGGCGATAGTAATGATTACATCGACCTTGGTGTTTCAACTGCTAATAATATCGTTAACACTGGTAGTTCGTTGCCTAATGTTAATAACCCTGTGGTTACTCAGGATGAGTTACTTAGCAGCCAATTTATGACTCAGGATGTTATTACCAACACCGTAGGTACTCTTAAGGAAGATGCGCGGCAGCCACTGCAACCCAAAACAGACACTGTCAATGTGGGGTCTGGCGATGACATAGTCAACGGTGGTGAAGGTGGCCAGGTCGTTCATGGCGGCAGTGGCAATGACCAACTGATTGGTGGTGAAGGTATTGATGGTTTACGTGGTGGTTTGGGTGACGACATTCTGATTGGTGGTCTTGTCAATGATGTCCTGCGTGGCGATAAAGGTGCAGATATCTTTGTCTGGAACAAAGGGGATACGGTATCCGGCTATCAGACCACGGATTACATCATGGACTTCAACAAGGGGTCAGGCGCCAACAACCTTTCGGAAGGTGACAAGCTGGACTTGAGTGATTTGCTTGATTCCCCCAATCAGAATGATCTGACTTCTCTACTCTCTGTTATTCAGGGCGACGATGGGGTGCATCTATTTATCAGAGAAGACAGTAGTTCTACCTCACCAACTCAAGAGATTGTGTTGATGAATCATACTTTCGATAGCTTGACTGGGGGTTCTGATACTACGACCACTCAGGTTCTCGAGTACATGTTGAACAACATACTGCTGATCGACAAACCTCATGGCTAGCACGAAAAGACAGTAGAAAAACAAAAGCGGCAGAGCAATCTGCCGCTTTTTTTATCTTTGCAGGTAAGAGAAATCAGTTGCCGAGGGTGGCGAACAGGCTCTGCTCCAGGGTACCGCGGGAGACACAGACCGGCTTGATTGACGGGGCCGGTACGCGCTCGCCTGAGGATTCAACGAAGAACAGCTCTGTGTTGCCCTTGACATTGACGGTGGCCACGCTGCTGTTGCCGCTCTGGGTGATGATCAGGTTGATCTGCAGGTTCGGGTTGCCCAGTGCAACTTTGGAACCCATGGTACCGCAGTCCAGCCACTCCAGCCCGTCGGCTGACTGGTTGACGTTGGCGGTCATCAGGCCGGAGCCACGTTGGCTGTTTTCGATGGTGAGGCCGTGATCGGTGAACCACTTCTCGGCGCGAGCCCACACCAGATCCACCGGGATCGCCATTTCCTGAGTGTTGTTGGTTGCCTTGGCAATTGGCGGGTTGTAGCGATACTCCTCACCGCCGTTATTGTCACCAGCACAACCAACCAGCAGCAGCGCCAATGCGCTCCCCATAATCTTTTTCATTTTGTTTCTCTCGTCCATATCACCAGGCCATTGGCCAACCGGCGCCTATTATCGCCGGAGCGACAATCTCTGTCAGCAACCATCCTGCGTTCGGTGTTATGGGGAGGTGATCGGGGTGCTTTACAAAATTGGTTTGCTATCATAGATTTGCTCGAAATTCCTCCATAAGCGCCTCTGTGACCAACATGCTCACCCCGGATCTGCTGCAGCAGATCATCGACCAATTGCCAATGAGTATCTTCTGTCGAGATAGTCATGGGCGTTACCTGTTCGCCAATCGTGAGTTCGCCCGTGAAGCAAAGCTGGAGTCGCCTGCCGAGGTTGTCGGCAAGACAGATGCAGAGATGCCCTGGGGCGATCTCTTTCGCAGTGAGGATGAGCAGCTGCTTGCCGGAGGCGTGCCGATGTTGTATCAGCAGCTCCATTGCAACCGGGGTGGTGATACCTGCTGGATGGAGGTGCACAAGGTGCCTCTTTACACCCCGCAGGGGGAAGCGTGCGCAGTATTCGGGGTAGTTAATGAGATTGCCCAGCGCAAGAGCCTGGAACAAACGGTCAAAAAGCAGCAGTTGTTGCAGCGTTTTCTGCTCGATGCCATTCCTGATCTGATCCGTTTCGATGATCACAACGGGGTGTTGCTGGAGTGCAATCAGGCGTTTCTCGACTTTATCGGCCAGGGGGCCGATGAGGTGCTGGGTCAGCAGCTACCGTTCCGGTTGGCTGCCCCGCAGGGGATGGGTCATGGCGAGTGCTGTCTGCTGGATGCCAGCGGGCAGGGGCGACACATGGAGATCACTCGGGTCGATGTCCCCGATGGTGATGGTCACTCCCTCGGGATCCTGACGCTGGGGCGTGACATCACCGGTCTGCGCACCACTCAGGCGCAGTTGCAGCAGGAGCAGCACTACGACAGTCTGACCGGACTGCTCAAACTCTCCCGGTTCTTGCAGACCAGCCGCCATCTTGGGGGACGCAGTGCCACATTGGTGCTGGTCGATCTGCACCATTTTCGTGAAATCAACGATCGCTTCGGGATCCGGATTGCCGATCGCCTGCTGAGCCAAGTGGCCAAGCGGTTGCAGCAGCTGGTACCGCCGCGTTCCCTGCTCTGTCGGGTCGCTGCCGATGACTTCAGCCTGTTGTTGCCCGACTTCAACGAGCCATTGCAGGGGTGGAGCCAGCATCTGCAGCAGCAGTTGATGGAGCACTATCAGGTGGAAGATCATCGCATCCAGATCCCGGTGTTTCTGGGGCTGGCCCAGGGGCGGGCAAGCGATGCCGAGCGGTTGCTCAGCCATGCCGAGGCTGCGCTGGCGCAGGGCAAACGGCAGCAGCAGTACTGCACCCTGTTTGATCCCGAGCTGCATGCCCGGCTCAAGCGGCGTCAGTTGATCGCCGCCCAGTTGCCGCTCGCCATCAAGTCCGCCCAGCTGGTTGCCGTCTATCAGCCCATCATCTGTACCCGCACCCACCGGCTGCATGGCGCTGAGCTGCTCTGTCGCTGGCCCCATCCCGAGCTTGGGATGATCTCCCCCGACGAATTCATTCCGTTGGCGGAAGAGATGGGGATCATCGGTCAGCTTGGCCAGTTAATGTTGGAGCAGGGCTGTGCCCAGTTGGCGCAGTGGCAAACTGCGCAGCCGGATATGGTGCTCTCCATCAACCTTTCGCCGCTGCAGTTCCGTGATCCGGCGCTCTGTGAGCGGGTCTCTGCCTGCATCGCTCGCCATGGTCTCAAGGCCAGTCAACTGGAGCTGGAGATCACCGAAGGGGTGTTGATGGAGAACGCCGACGAGATTGAGACCAACCTCGACAACCTGATTGCCGCCGGTTTTCAGCTGGCCATCGACGACTTTGGTACCGGTTACTGTTCGCTGGCCTATCTGCCGCGTTTGCAGGTGGCGACCCTCAAGCTGGATCGCAGCTTCACTCAGGGGCTCGCCAGCAATAGCGCGACTACCGCTATCGTGCGTTCGGTCATCGGGTTGGGCCATGAGCTTGGGATCCGGATTACGGCCGAAGGGGTAGAGACACCCGAGCAGCAGCTGTGGCTGACCGAGGCGGGGTGTGATCGGCTCCAGGGCTATCTGTTCAGTCGCCCACTGCCGCCGGCGGAGTTTGCTGCCAGCTATCTGGCGTGAGAGATCGTCAGAAACAACAAGGCCACCGCAAGGTGGCCTTGTTGTTTTACGATGGAGGCAGGATCAATCCTGGAAGTAGGTGCCCCAACCATCGTAATCCACCCCATATTTTTCCAGGATGGGCAGCATCTTGGCGATATCGGCGACGATCGCTTCGACATTCAGTTTGCACTCGATGGTGGCATCGAAGCAGAAGATGGTGGCGCCGTCATCCAGTTCCATCTCTTCGGCATCGGTCACTTCAAAACCGGCCTTGAACAGGTCAACCGCTGCTTTTTCCAGACGGTCGAAATCCTGGCAGGCGAAGTGGTGCTCGATGTCGTAATCCGCATCGGGATTGCTGCCATCGGCCAGCAGTTCGTTGACGATCTCGGTGGTCTCATCACGCCACTCTTGCATATTCAGACTCATGTTGCCTCCAGGCGGTATCATTGCGGCAAAGCATACTCGCAGAGTGGATTCGGCTCAATGCGGCGGACCCACTGAACCTCGAATTTCCATCATATTGGCGCAGCCTGCAGGGTGTTCAGAGGCCAGCAAGTACGGCAAACAGGACTGAAATGGATAATAAATGGCCGCTTCGTTCGGTTGTTGAGCGAACGCGCTTTTTATCGTGCCATCATGGTTGACACTCTGCGCTGGAAAGGGTTTAATGCGCGCCGTTGCCCAGATAGCTCAGTCGGTAGAGCAGGGGATTGAAAATCCCCGTGTCGGCGGTTCGATTCCGTCTCTGGGCACCACAATTCCTCCTTAGTTCAGTCGGTAGAACGGCGGACTGTTAATCCGTATGTCACTGGTTCAAGTCCAGTAGGAGGAGCCAAATTCGAAAAGCCCGCTCAATCGAGCGGGCTTTTTCATTTCTAGTTGCTGTTGCATGCTGCCAAAAAGAGCGTCGCGCCACAGGTGGCACTGAACAGCAGCATTCCGGTCTGTAGCATGCTGCCAGGGCATGGCTTCTTCTCTCTTTTTCTGGCCCTGATCCACTTCGGTTTCATCACATTCCCTTATCCATTTTGTCGGCCTGAATGGCTGCACTCCTGTGCAGGCGAGCCATCTTTGTTGAATGGCGCCATGGCGTCAATCTCCCCCGCAAAACAATTAATTCAGCACCGTTGAAGAGCGGCTTGTCGGGTGATGTTTCGACCTTTAAGCCATTGTTAACATTTTGAAAAACCGGAGTGACCCTGTGGCTGGGCGGGGCTATGATGGGGTCAATGATGTTCCCATCCTGACGGAGAGACCCCAGATGAACAGCCCCTTGAGCTATGTACTGGACGGCATTCATTGCGAGCCGCACTTTTTTACTGTTCCCCTCGATCATGATGAGCCGGATGGTGACAGCATTACCCTGTTTGCCCGTACCCTCTGCCGTAAAGACAAGCTCGATGAGAAGTTGCCCTGGCTGCTGTTTCTGCAAGGTGGGCCGGGATTCGGGGCACCGCGCCCGACGGCCAACAGTGGTTGGCTCAAGCGGGCGTTGCAGGAGTTCCGAGTGCTGCTGCTGGATCAGCGTGGCACCGGGATGTCGAGCTCAATTCACGGGCAGATTCTGGCCAAAATGACCCCGGCCGAGCAGGCGGAGTATCTCAGCCATTTTCGCGCCGACAGCATAGTGCAAGATGCCGAGTTCATCCGGCAGGAGCTCAGCCCCAAGCATCGCTGGAGCCTGCTGGGTCAGAGCTTTGGCGGCTTTTGCTGCCTGACCTATCTCTCGCTCTTCCCCGATAGCCTGCGGGAGGTCTATATCACCGGCGGCATCGCGCCGATTGGCCGCAGCGCCGAGGAGGTTTACCGCGCCACCTATCAGCGGGTGGCTGACAAGAACCGAGCCTTCTTCACCCGTTTCCCCCACGCTCAGGGGATTGCCAACCGGTTGGCCAACCATCTGCACCAGCACGATGTGCGGCTGCCCAACGGTCAGCGCCTGACGGTGGAGCAGTTCCAGCAGCAGGGGCTGGATCTCGGTGCTACGGGTGCTTTCGAGGAGCTTTATTACCTGCTGGAAGAGGCCTTTATCGGTGACAAGCTGAGCCCGGCCTTTCTCTATCAGGTGCAGAGCATGCAGCCATTCAATACCAACCCGCTGTTTGCCATTCTGCACGAGGCTATCTACGCCGAAGGGGAGGCGACTCGCTGGGCGGCAGATCGGGTCAGAGGGGAGTTTCCTGCGGTGAACTGGGCGCCCGGCAAGGATTTCGCCTTCACCGGCGAGATGGTTTACCCCTGGATGTTCGAGCAGTTCCGCGAGTTGCTGCCCCTGAAAGAGGCGGCCCATCTGCTGGCCAACAAGGCGGACTGGGGGGCGCTCTATGACCCGGCCCAGCTGGCCCGCAACAAGGTGCCGGTAGCATGCGCCGTTTATGCCGAGGATATGTATGTGGAGTTTGACTACAGTCGCGAAACTCTGCGTGGTCTTGGCAACAGTCGCGCCTGGATCACCAATGAGTATGAACACAACGGTTTGCGTGCCGATGGTGAGGCGATTCTTGATCGTCTGATCGCGTTGAATCGCGACCGTTAATTGCCGTTATCGGCAACCATCGCGGGGGCCCGGACTCCCGCGATGGTTGTGATGGATGGTTGTTATGAAAGCGTGACACCCTGAACCTTGACCCGTATCCGCCAGACGATGAGTGGATAGCAGGCTGATTAATTTCCCCCTCTTTCACTGTCTCTGTCGATCCCTCACCATATACTTGCCAAACGACTCTGTATTGAGCCGCGGTCAAACCGATTGACCAACCCGTGCTCGTTACCATTAGAAAGTCGCTCTGATGTTCTGTATCCCGCGTATCAGATATGCCATCTCTGCATGCCCCGCAATCCGGGGGAGGCGATGGTCGTGCTTTTCAATCAAGATAAGGATGTATGATGAGAAAGTTTCTGTTGGTCTGCTCCCTGTTGCTGTGCCCTGTCGTGTTTGCTGCGACCTCCCATTGGGAATATAGCGGTGAGGCGGGACCTGCCCACTGGGCCAAGCTGACCCCGGAGTTTGGTCAGTGTGCGGGCAGCAATCAGTCGCCGGTTGACCTGAGCGGATTGGTCGAGGCCAAACTGGCCCCGCTGGTACTCCACTATCAGGCGGGTGGCAATACAGTGGTCAACAACGGTCATACCGTGCAGGTCGGTTATGCCCCGGGTAGCACCTTGCAACTCGATGGCACCACGTTTGAACTCAAGCAGTTCCACTTCCACGCCCCGAGTGAGAACCTCATCGAGGGCAAATCCTATCCGCTGGAAGGGCATCTGGTACACGTCAGTGACAAGGGAGAGATCGCCGTGGTGGCGGTGATGTTCGAGGCTGGCAAGGCCAATCCGGTGCTGGCGGCTGCCTGGAGTGCATTACCGGCCAAGGTGGGGGAGACCCAGGCCCTCAAGGCGCCGCTCGCTGCGGAGCAACTGCTGCCCGAGAGTCGTGACTACTATCGCTTCAGCGGTTCCCTTACTACGCCTCCCTGCTCGGAAGGAGTGCGCTGGCTGGTGATGAAGCAGCCGGTCGAGGTCAGTCAGGCCCAGATCGACGCCTTCAAGGCGGTGATGCACCACCCCAACAACCGGCCGGTGCAGCCCCTCAATGGGCGCGTGGTGCTGCAATAACACAGCGTTGCAATAGCGCAGTAGATAGCAAAAACAACAAAGAGGGCCGCGAGGCCCTCTTTTACATGGCGAGGTATCGGTGTGCGCTCAGAGGCTGGCGGCGATCCGGGCGCCAAGTGCCGCGTTGTTCAGTACCAGCTGGATGTTGGCCGCCAGCGAGTTGCCGCCAGTCAGCTCGCAGACGCGTGCCAGCAGGAAGGGGGTAGACGCCTTGCCCTTGATCCCCTGCTCGTCCGCTTCATGGAGCGCCCGGGCAATGGCTGCGTCGATATCGGCTTTCGGCATGGCGTGTGCGGTCGGGATGGGGTTGGCCACCACGGCGCCGCCCGCCAGTCCCAGCTCCCACTTGAGGCGCAGCGCCTCGGCGATGGCTGCCGGGGTATCGAGGCGATAATCGACCTTGAAGCCGCTCTCGCGGGTGTAGAAGGCGGGCAGCTCCTCGGTTTGATAGCCGATCACCGGCACGCCCTGGGTCTCCAGATACTCCAGGGTCAGCCCGATATCGAGGATCGACTTGGCACCGGCGCAGACTACGGCCACCGGCGTCTGGGCCAGCTCCTGCAGGTCGGCGGAGATATCGAAGGTCTCCTGCGCGCCGCGATGTACCCCGCCAATGCCACCGGTGGCAAAGACCCGGATCCCCGCCATAGCAGCGATGATCATGGTCGAGGCGACCGTGGTGGCCCCCATCCCCTTGCGCGCCAGTACGAACGGAATGTCGCGGCGGCTGCACTTGGTCACGCTGTGGCCAGCCCGGCCCAGCGCTTCCAGCGCACCCGCATCGAGACCCACCTTGAGGCGGCCGTCGAGGATGGCGATGGTGGCCGGAATGGCGCCGTTATCGCGCACCACCTGCTCCACCTGACGGGCCGTCTCCACGTTCTGCGGATAGGGCATGCCGTGGGAGATGATGGTGGATTCGAGGGCGACGACCGGTTTGCCGGCGGCCAGCGCGGCAGCCACTTCCGGTTGGATATCGAGGTAAGCGTTCAGCATGAGTACTCCTCCAGTATGCGGTCAACGGCGGTCTTGCTCAGACCGGAAAAAACGGTATCGGAACAATTGACGGTGAGGGCGGCGCAGCCCAGGGCAAAGCGGGTGGTTTGGGCAATGTCGAGCTCTTGCAGCCAAGCGTGGGCGAGGCCAGCCATAAAGGCATCCCCGCCGCCGGTGACGTTGAGCACCGGACTGCCCAGCACCGGCAGGTGACCCTGCTGCTCGCCATCGCTGTAGAAGATCCCCTGTTCACCCAGACTGAGGAACAGTCGCTTGATCCCCGTGCGGTGGAACCAAGCGGCTACCATTGGCCAGGTTTCGGGCCCGGCGATGGTCATGCCGCACAGCTGCTCGGCTTCGCTTCGGTTGGGTTTGAGGGTGTGGATCTTGCCGAGCCAGGGGCGGATCTTCTCCACCTTGGCCACCGAAACGGTATCGACAAAGATGGCGTGATCCCCCTGCCGTTCGAACAGCCAGTCGAGGGTGTGGATGGCCAGATTGGTGTCGAGTACCCAAAGCCGGGCACCGCCGAGAAAGCCTGCGAGGGGGGTCAGGCGGGCAGGGGTGAGCTGCTCTATGATGGCCATGTCGTTGATGGCGCAGCTCATTTCGCCGCTACCATCATGCAGGCTGAGATAACAGGAGGTGGCGTGACCATCGAGCACCAGAGTCTGGCGCACATCGACGCCGGCCCGCTGGCTCACTTCCAATAGATGGTGGCCATACTGGTCGTTGCCGACCGCTGTCAGCAGCCGGGTGTCGCTGCCGAGCCGCGCCAGATTCTCGGCGATATTGCGGCCAACGCCGCCCGCCGAGGTGCGTACCTTGCCCGGGTTGGAGTCGCCGAGCAGCAGGTTGTCATGGCTGGTGCCGCAAATATCCATATTGGCACCGCCGATCACCACTACGTAGTGGCCCTCTCGCAGTACATAACCTCTGCCTTGCACATATCCCTGCCGGATCAGGCTGGAGATGTGGCTGGCCAGCGCGGAGCGGCTGATGCCAAGGCGATCGGCCAGCTCCTGCTGGGCAATCATGGGATCCTGACGCAGCAGGGCGAGGATCTCTTGTTCACGCTCAGTCATAGACAAATATCCATTTACAAACGTTTGTCCATTATTGCTGGGAAACGTTTGCTGGCTATCGGCTTGTACAAAATCTGTCGGGTTGCGCACAAAAAATCGACATTCAAAGCTGGGTTGGCAAGCGGTTTAGCCGGGGAGGGGACTTTAAACGGGTCGGTGGCCCTGCAACGGCTTATAATGGCCGCTGCAAGATGAGGAGAGATGATGGAAAAGAGTGCATTCTGCTGTGTGGGGCTGGTCAATCCCAAGTCTCCGGAAAATGTCGGCTCCGTGATGCGGGCTGCGGGTTGTTACGGGGTGGACGAGGTCTACTACACCGGCAACCGCTTCGAGTTGGCGCGCCGCTTTGCCACCGATACCAAGCAGATGGTGGAGAAGATCCCGCTGCTCGGGGTGGATGACCTGATGGCGTTTATCCCGCAGGGATGCGTGCCCGTGGTGGTTGATCTGATCGACGGCGCTACACCGCTCCCCGACTATGTCCATCCGGAACGCGCTTTTTATATCTTCGGGCCGGAGGATGGCACGCTCGATCCCGCCCTCTATGGCGCGGTGAAAGATGTGGTCTATGTGCCGACTCAGGGCTGCATGAATCTGGCCGCCTCGGTCAATGTGATCCTCTATGACCGCTTGGCGAAGGGGTTCCGGCAACCCTGAGTTGTGGCGTGGCTACGGTGACTCAAACCACAATGGAAAGGTGTTGCTCATGGGCAGGTTGCTGGCGGTGGCCGCTGTTGACGGGGCTGCAGCATCCTTCTCTTTCCCCTATGGTGGGATCAGTTTTCGCCGGCCTTGACCGCCTGCTCCTCGAGAAAGTCGCGGTAGTAGTCATAGAGGTGATAATGGCGATATATCTCGGCCAGCGTGCCGCGACGGATCAGATTCACCATCTCCAGATCCCACAGCTGCAGTAGCCGGTCGCCCTGCTCGGTATCGGCAAAAATGGGGTAAGTCGGGATCCAGCGAAAAATGGTGCGGTACATATTGGCCGGGGTCTCATCGGTAGAATGGAGCACGCCAGCGGTCAGGTAATAGCGATAGCGCCCCTTGCCAATCAGCTGCAGGGCCATCTCATGGTTGTCGATCTCATGCCATCGCATGGTGACCGGAAGATATTTATCCAGCACCCATCCTCGCCGCCAGAGTACGGTCTCTCCCTCCAGGCTGCGCTCTCCCCGCCATTGTGGCTGCCACTGCTTGAGCATGAAGACGGTCACATCATCGGCGGAGGCTGGCTGACGGGGCTGTTTGACCCCCTTGATATCGTCCAGATAGACACTCATCGCCATATCCCCCTCTTGCTTGGCGACCATGGCGACGGCGCGTTTGTAAGGCACGATATGGGGCACGATCTGATAGCCGTGGGGTTGGTAGATGCTTCGCACCAGATCGAGATAGATACCGCGGCCATCCGGTTGGCAGAAACCGGGCCAGCCATCGCAATAGACGTGAATATCGGCTGTGCGAGCGTTGGCGATCGCACACAGAGAGCAAAGCAGCAAACAACCGATGCGCAGCATGGTCAGCATTATCCTCGCAGGGGGTGAGGAGAGCATTTATCACCTGATTTATACCATGCATTGATCGCGGCGGGCGGAGAAAACATCCCGCATCTCCATTTTGCGACAGGGTCGAGGGTTATTTACGGTCGGATCGTTATGATCGAGTAAAGATTCAATAGCACCCCAATCAGTAGAGGAGACTGCATTATGCCATCGATCAAGACTCTGCTCTGTCCAGTCGATTTTTCCCAAATGTCTCGCGCGGTACTCGACTATGCCGTTTTTATGGCACAGAGCCATCAGGCCCAGCTCAAGCTGATCCACGTGGTTGATCAACTGCACGGTTTCGACAGCTACAAGATCCTGCATATGACGGCCATCGAGATCACCCACGAGATGGAGCGTCAGGCCAGAACCCAGCTCAAAGAGCTGGTTGCCACCCTGCCGATCCCGGCTACCTTTGATATTCGCTTTGGCCGCGCCGCCGATGAAATTGTCATTCAGGCCAAGGAGGATGAGGTTGAGCTGATCGTGATGGGTAGCCACGGTCGCTCCGGTATCAGCCATCTGCTGGTAGGTAGTGTCGCCGAGTCTGTGGTGCGTCATGCACCCTGTCCGGTACTGGTGGTGCGCCAATAACGCGCCACGTTTAGTGTGAAAAGCGTAACAAACAAGGCCAGCGATTGCTGGCCTTGCGTTTTCTGGTGTTGTGCCCGCTAGCCGTGAGCGTAGATGACACTCCCCCCCTTGATGGTATCTATGATGGCTCTGGCCTGCTCTTTGGGCAGGGCGGGGCAACCCCAGCTGCGGCCCAGCTTGTCATATTTGCGCAGATGGGGCGGGCTGGCATAGGCGGCGCCATGTACTACGATGGCCCGCTTGCGGGCATTGCTGTTCTTGCCGGGGCTGAGTCCGTCCAGCCGCAGGGAGTAGCCATGCTTGCCCAGATAGGTTTCTGCGGTGCGATAGACGCCAAGGGAACTTTGGCGGGAGTTGAGCTGGTTGGAAAAGTGTTTTGCTGCCAGTTCACCTGAGTTGCGGCCATGACTGACCCAGGTGTGATAGAGCAGCTTGTGGCGTTTCATATCGATGACAAACAGCCTGCGCTGGGTGGATGGCTTGCTGTAATCGATGATGGTGAGAATGGGTTTGCGTTTGTGGCGCACAGTTTGATAACTGTTGAGTGCCTGACGAAAGGTCTGTTTATCCAGCTTGCCTGCCAGACCCAGTTGACGATAGAGGCTCTGATCCCAGCTGGCATCTGCCGTACTGCTCCAGATGAGCGATATCAACAGCAGTGGCAACAGCAGCCATCCGCGTTGCCAGTCTATGTTCTCGCGCGCTTGTCTCATCCGTGAATATCTCCTTGTCACTCCCTGTCAACGACGCGGATATTGCCATCAATCCGCTCGATAGTTATATGCAAGGTGCTGAAAAGGCGCAATAAAAAAACCGGCCGCAGAGCGGCCGGAAGTAATTCAAACAGTAGACATTGGTATCACAGGGTATAACTGACTTCCAATTACTTAGAAGTTGTACTGCAGAGCCACACCGACTACGTCGTCAGTGTTCTGGCCCAGCTTGCTGGTAGAGTCAGCAACGGAATCCAGCAGGTTGACCTTGTAGTCAACGTAGGCGTTGAAGTTGTCGGTGAAGTTGTACCAGGCACCGATAGATACGTACTCGGTGTAGGTGTCATCGATACCGTGAGCGGTATCTTTCACGTCAGTGCGCAGGTAGGCCAGAGAAGGCTTGAACTTGCCGATGGTGTACTGGGCTACAGCTTCGTAACCGTCGTGCTTCTCGGCGTAGCCGTTGAAGCCATTCCCGATATACAGGTGGTTCTCGCCGTGCGCATAGGTGGCAGCCAGGTAGAGGTCACCTACAGCGTACTTGGCACCAAAGCCCATCAGCTTGGCATCCTTGTCGCCACCGAAGGCAGCGAATTGCGCTTGTTCATCGGTCTTGCCAGCCTGGTTGTAGGCAGCTGACAGGCCCAGACCCATATCGAAGTCATAGGAGGCAGCTACAGCAAAACCTTCTTTGGAACCTTTCTTGTTCCAAGTTGTGCCATTGGTGTTGAAGTTGGAGCGATCGGCATTCTGCGGATCATTGTTGCCGGTGAACTGGGCACCCAGGGTCAGGCCATTGTAGGTGTACAGGTACTGGGCCAGACCGTTGGTACGGCCGGTACCGAATACTTCGGTGCCTTTACCCAGGCCGTCACCGCCCCACTCGGGCAGTACGTCGGTGTAGTCGTTCACGATGCGGAACAGACCATCCTGACGACCGTAGCTGAATGCGCCGAAACGATCGTGCTTGATGCCGGCATAGGCATAACGCAGCTCGTCGTTGTCAGAACCGGAAGTCGGCAGGTTGTACTCGGCAAAGCCGAACGCCTTCATTTCGGGGGCGATCTTGGTTTCACCGCGCATGTTTACACGGAAATAGCTCTGGTCTCCTTCGGAGCCGTTGTCGTCAGTGCCGTAGTACATGCCCTGAGCACGGCCACCGATCTCCAGCTTGGTATCGTTCTGGTTGTAAACGGTAGCAGCATGGGCGCCGCTCGCCAGCAGCAGGCTGGAGATGGCAATAGTCAGTGCAGACTTCTTCATATGCGTTATTCCTCTGATGTAAACACTTCCGAACTTGTTGTCGGTTCTGTGAAATCGGAAATGGTCCGATAGCCACACGGTAGGCGCTCCAACCTTGACTGGGGCTGAATCCATCGCTGTTTAATTGAGGTGGCGAGATCGTTATCAAGACTGGATGTGACGGTTTTTGACAAGATAAAAAGAGATGAAATTCAATGAATTATTTTCTAGTGACTTTTTTGACATCAAGGCTGTTCTAAGCAACAAGGTCGATGGCTCAAGTTGTGAGCTATATCACGCAGAGGAGAATGGGGCGGGGCGGGAAAAACGGGNGGGGCGGGAGCCTTGCAAGGCTCCCCCCCCAGTGATCAGATGGGCTTTTGCCACAGGGTCAGCAGCAGATCCTGATCCAGTTCATTCGGGCCCTGTTGAGCGAAAGCGTGACGCTGCTCACCGGTTGCCCGCCAGCCAAGACGGCTGGTCTCCAGAATAAAGCTGCGCATGGCCTGATCCATGGTGAGGTTGAACTGGCAGCGCTGTTGAGCCATCGGATTGAGACCGCCGAGGGTTGGCCAGCTGAGGGGGTGTTCCATGCTCACCGGGTTGAGGCTGACCCGCAGTTGCCACTGATGACGGGGGCCTGGCTGCAGATAGAGCAGATAGCCACCGGGGGCCAGCCAGCTGACCAGCTGTTCGGTCTTGACCTTGAGATCGTTGACCAGCAGCACCTGAGCAGAGCCCGGTTGCAGCGGTGCTCGGGCGGGATCGGCAATGACAAACTGGCCGTCCGGCTGTGCTTTTTTGGCGGCAAAGATGGTGTTCTTGGCGATATCAACCCCAGCAAACTGCCAGCCGGGCAGCCGCTCTGCCAGCGCGCGGCAGTAGTAGCCTTCACCGCACCCAAGATGAACCAGCTCTTGCGGGGCAAGGGGAGAGAGCAGGGCGGCCATGGCCTCGACCAGCGGCAGTTGGTGGCCGGCCTCCAGGAAATGGTGCTTGGCGCGCATCAGGGCGCGGCTGTCGCTGTCTTTGGGGTTTTTCTTGCCGGGGATGAGATCCAGATAACCTTCCGGTGCCGGATCGAAGTGATGCTTGTTGTCGCAATAGCGCCCCTGGGAGGCTTCATGAAGATGGAGCGGACTGCGGCAGCGGGGACATTGAAGATGCATAGTAACTCTCTGGGCGAATGCCGGAACAGTGAAGGGCGTTCGGGATTATAGGGGAGATGTCTAGTCCTGAAATAGGTTTACACATTTTCAACTAGCATTTCTCTACTCAGAACCCCCTATGTACCGCATCGGGGGTTCTGTATTTCAACGC
>NZ_JBFOCU010000058.1:0-149163 GCF_040907945.1 Aeromonas sp. s11
TTGATGTTGTCGCCCGGCATTACCATCTCTACGCCTTCCGGCAGTTCGATGGTACCGGTCACGTCGGTAGTACGGAAGTAGAACTGCGGACGGTAGCCTTTGAAGAACGGGGTATGACGACCACCTTCTTCTTTTGACAGTACGTACACTTCAGATTCGAACTTGGTGTGCGGCTTGATAGAACCTGGCTTGGCCAGTACCTGACCACGCTCTACGTCTTCACGCTTAACACCACGCAGCAGCGCGCCGATGTTCTCGCCTGCACGACCTTCGTCCAGCAGTTTGCGGAACATTTCAACACCGGTACAGGTGGTAGAAACGGTATCTTTGATACCAACGATTTCTACGGTCTCACCTACTTTAACGATACCGCGCTCTACACGACCGGTAACTACAGTACCACGGCCAGCGATAGAGAATACGTCTTCGATAGGCATCAGGAACGGCTGGTCAATCGCGCGCTCCGGCTCCGGGATGTAGGTATCCAGGTGGCCAGCCAGCTCGATGATCTTCTCTTCCCACTGAGCGTCGCCTTCCAGCGCTTTCAGTGCGGAACCACGAACTACCGGCAGGTCATCACCCGGGAAGTCGTACTCGGTCAGCAGTTCACGAACTTCCATCTCAACCAGTTCGAGCAGCTCTTCGTCATCAACCATGTCACACTTGTTCATGAACACGATCATGTACGGGATACCAACCTGACGACCCAGCAGGATGTGCTCACGAGTCTGCGGCATCGGGCCGTCAGTCGCTGCTACTACCAGGATCGCGCCGTCCATCTGGGCAGCACCGGTGATCATGTTTTTAACGTAGTCGGCGTGACCCGGGCAATCTACGTGGGCGTAGTGACGGGTAGCGGTGTCGTATTCTACGTGGGAGGTGTTGATGGTGATACCACGCTCACGCTCTTCCGGTGCCTTGTCGATCTGGTCGAAGGCGAAAGCTTTACCACCGAAGTGCTTGGCCAGCACGTTGGTGATAGCTGCAGTCAGGGTGGTTTTACCGTGGTCAACGTGGCCGATGGTACCCACGTTAACGTGCGGTTTATTACGCTCAAATTTTTCTTTAGACATGATCGTCCCTCTAAACTAACGCTGAGTACGCGGTGGCAAGCTAACCACAGAACAGTTTATATGATGGATTTGAATCTGGTGGGAAAGAGAGAGGTACTGATGGCTGGTTCGCTTGCCGAACTCACCCTAGGGTGTGGCTCTGCTAACGCCTGAGCCATATCAGCATCTTGGAGCGGGCAGCGGGAATCGAACCCGCATCATCAGCTTGGAAGGCTGAGGTAATAGCCATTATACGATGCCCGCATTTCTCTAACCCAAAGAACTCAAACCGCAGAGAAATATGGTGGAGGGAGAAGGATTCGAACCTTCGAAGGCAGAGCCGTCAGATTTACAGTCTGATCCCTTTGGCCGCTCGGGAACCCCTCCAGACGCCAGATTGTCACAACGGTAATTCTGCTTGCACCCGTTGTGTTTATCGCTTTTGCACGGCAAATAGACGACAGACAGTCAAGCGTCGCGCATTTTATTGTAAGGTTTTGGGGGATGCAACCATTGAACCCGGCAAAATATGCTTTATTGCTGGGAAGTTTGCAAAAAAGCGGGGGCAAACAAGCCAATCCTGCTGCGTCCCTTGTCGCTCCCCCACCCTTGGTGTATGGTCGCCGTGCCCAAGAAACAGTGATGACACCATGACGACAGAGCATAACCCCTATCTGCAATTCACCCGCGAACAATGGGCGTTATTGCGCGATTCGGTCCCCCTGACCCTGACCGAACACGATCTGCAGACCCTGCGCGGGATCAACGAGAAGGTGTCATTGCGGGAAGTGGAAGAGATATATCTGCCTCTCTCCCGCCTGCTCAATCTCTATGTCAAAGCCAAACAGCGTCGCAGCCGGGTGCTGGAGCAGTTCCTCGGCCAGTCCCGTGGCAAGGGCACCTATATCATCAGCATTGCCGGCAGTGTGGCGGGGGGAAAAAGCACCACGGCCCGTATTCTGCAGGCCCTGCTGGAGCGCTGGCCGGAACACCCGCGGGTGGAACTGGTCACCACCGACGGCTTCCTCTATCCCAACAAGGTACTGGAAGAGCGCGGCCTGATGCGCCGCAAGGGGTTCCCGGAATCCTACGACATCCGCCATCTGGTGGAGTTTGTCGCCAACATCCGCGCCGGTCACGAGAAGGTCGAAGCGCCGGTTTACTCCCACCTTATCTACGACATCATTCCCGATGAGAAGAAGGTGGTGGAGCAGCCGGACATCCTGATCCTGGAAGGGCTCAATGTGCTGCAAAGCGGCATGGACTACCCTCAGGAGCCCCATCGGGTCTTCGTGTCGGACTTCGTCGACTTCTCCATCTATGTGGATGCCGATACCGAACTGCTGCGTACCTGGTATATCGAACGCTTCCTGAAATTCCGCAGCGGCGCCTTCTCGGATCCCGACTCCTACTTCCATAACTACGCCAAGCTGGCGGAGAGTGAGGCGACCCAGATCGCCAGCAACATCTGGCAAGATATCAACTATCTGAATTTGCAAGAAAATATCCTGCCAACGCGTGAGCGAGCCAACCTGATCATGACCAAGGGCCATGAGCACGCCATCGAGCAGATCAAACTGCGCAAATGATGACTGCAGTTGCCGGATAACGAAGAGGGGGCCCGCAGGCCCCCTCTTCTATTTGGCATCATGAGCGGCCTTGCTGACCCTCAGTCGCCCCGGCGCAGGGAGAGCTCGCCCCCCAGATAGAATTTGATCCCTTCGCCTGTCTCCAGTCGCAGGGCGCCGCGATCGTCGATACCACGAGCGATGCCGCGGATCTCCTGATCACCCATCAGCAGGCGCACCGGGCGACCGGCAAAGTGATCGAGCCGGTTCCAGTCATCGACAAAGCTTGCCAGCCCCTGCTGCTCAAAGGTGTGCAGCGCCCGCTGCAGATGGACGATCATCCGGGCTGCCAACTGATTGCGATCCACCAGTTCCGGATTAATGTGGCGCAGCTCGGCCCAGGCCTGATCGATCTTCTCCCCTTCGCGGGCAGGCATCGCCAGATTGAGACCGATGCCGATCACCAGATGACAGCTGGCCCCGGCGCTACCGCTCATCTCTACCAGAATGCCCGCCAGCTTGCGGCCCTGATAGTAGAGGTCGTTCGGCCACTTGAGCTCGACCCCCTGATAACCAAGGGACTCCAGCGCTTCAACCACTGCCACGCCGACCGCCAGACTCAACCCCATGGCCGCCGCCATGCCTTGTTCGAGTCGCCAGTACATGCTGAGGATCAGCTGGCAACCAAACGGCGAAATCCAGGGTTTGCCACGACGCCCGCGCCCGGCTGTCTGGCACTCGGCCAGACAGCTCTCGCCAGAGCGCAGCTCATTGACCCGATCCAGCAGGTGTTGGTTGGTCGAGCCAATGACCGGAAAACAGTGCACCGGCGCCATCGGAGCCAGTGCCTGCAAGGTGGCCTGATCATAGAGCGCCATCGGCACCGCCAGCCGGTAGCCCTTGCCGGTCAGGCTAAAGAGATCCAGCCCCAGCTCCTTGAGCGCCGCCATGTGTTTGCTTACCGCCGCCCGGCTGATGCCGAGCTGCTCACCCAGCTGTTCGCCGGAGTGAAACTGGCCGTCGCTAAGCAGGGTGATCAGGGTCTGTCTGATGGGAGTCAACGTCATGAGAGCACCTCGTCGAGCCAGGTTTCACCGTGCGCGCCCATAAAGCGCACCTCATGCTCCAGCACCACGCCAAACGTCTGCTCCACGCTGTCGCGGACATGGGCCGCCAGCGCGATCAGCTCCATGGCACTGGCGCCCCCCAGATTGACCAGCACCAGCGCCTGCTCCTGATGGACGGCGGCGCGGCCAATGGCGAAACCTTTCAAACCGCACTGATCGATGAGCCAGCCCGCCGCCAGCTTGGCCTGCCCTTCTCCGGCCGGATAGCAGGGCATCTGCGGATAGCGCGTCTTGAGATTCTCCGCCAGCGCGGCAGGCACCACCGGATTCTTGAAGAAGCTGCCCGCATTGCCGAGCACGGCGGGATCCGGCAGCTTGGCCATGCGGGTGGCACAGACGGTATCGAAGATGGCCTGCGCCGAAGGCGCGTCACCGAGCGCCGCCAGTGGGCCATAGCCCTGCACCGGTTGCCACGCCTTGGGCAGTTTGAGCCCGACGGCGGTGATCAGGTGGGAATCCTGATACTCGTGTTTGAAGATGCTGTCGCGATAACCGAAGCGGCACTCTGCCGCCGCGATCCGTTCAATCTCGCCACTCGGCCAGTTGAACGCCTCGACATAGGCGCAGAAGTCGGCCAGCTCAACGCCATACGCACCGATGTTCTGCACCGGCGCTGCACCGACCGTACCGGGAATGAGCGCCAGATTCTCCAGCCCGAACCAACCCTGTTGCAAGGTATGACGCACCAGCTGATGCCAATCTTCACCGGCCGCCACATGGAGCAACCAGTGATCGCCGCCATCTTCAGCGGTAATTCCCTTGAGCCGGTTGAGCACCACCAGACCGAGAAAATCGGTGGTGAAGAGCATGTTGCTGCCGCCGCCCAGATTGAGGCGTGGCAACTGGTTGAGCTGTGGATCGGCACGCAGGGTCGCCAGATCGGCAACCTGCTCCACCTCGGCCAGCCAGAGGCAGTACGCATCGAGGGCAAGGGTGTTGAGCTTCAACAAGGAGGCGTTGGCATTCAGTTTCATCGGTCTATCCCGGCTTGGTGCAAGGGCGCAGTCTACCTCAAGTTACCCCATGACGAAAAACCCGAGCCCTTTTCGGGGGAATAGCAGTGGTTTAGAGTAGGCGACTTCAACTGCTGAGGAACAACTCATGAACAACCAGTTTGCCGTCATCGGCCTGGGCCTGTTTGGCAGCGCGCTGTGCGAAGAGCTGCAACGGCAAGATGCCGAAGTACTGGCCATCGATATCGACGAGAGCAAGACCCGGCAAATCGCCGCCCTCTGCAATCACGTCATCGTGGCCGACGCCACCGACGAGGCCACCGTGGCCGAGCTGGGACTGGCCAATTTCGATATCGTCTTCGTTGCCATCGGTGACAACCTGGAGACCAGCATCCTCACCACCCTCGTCTTGAAAGAGGCAGGCGTGAAGAAGGTGTGGGTCAAGGCGCGCGACAAGTTCCACGCCAAGATCCTGCAGAAAGTGGGCGCCGACAAGGTGATCAACCCGGAGTGGGACATGGGCCGCCGGGTCGCCCAGAGCATGCTGGACAACCGGCTGTTCGACTATCTGGAGCTGGGCCACGACATGGTGCTGACCGAGTTCGTGATCGGCCTGCAACAGAACGGCCGGGAACTGGGCGACTTCCATCTGCTGCAACAGAGCGATTTCCAGCTGCTCGCCATCAAGCGTGGTGACGTGCTGCACAACGTGCTGACCGGCAAGATGGAGCTGCAACTGGGCGACATCCTGATCCTGGCGGGCAACAAGCACGCCATCGACCACTGGCTCGAAACCCTATGATCAACTGGCGCAGCAGCTACGCCTTCGCCCTCCATCGGGAGCAGGACTCTCGCTGGAGCGAAGCCCGGCTGATCCTCGGCAGCTTTCTGATCATTCTGCTGATTGGCACCATCTTTCTGGTGCAACCCTCCAGCCACAATGGCGAGGTTACCTTCGTCAACGCCCTGTTTACCGCCACCTCGGCCATCAGCGTGACAGGTCTTGGCGTGGTGGATACCGGCACCGCCTTCACCCTGCAGGGGCAGATTTTCCTGTTGATGCTGATGGAGATCGGCGGTCTGGGCCAGATGACCATGACCCTGCTGCTGATAGCCATCTTCAGCAAGCGGGTCGGTCTGCGCCAACAGGTACTGGCCAAGGAGGCGCTGGGACAGGAAGGCTCGGTCAACATCATTCAGCTGGTCAAACGGATCGTCCTGTTCGCCTTTATCGCCCAACTGATCGGTACCGGCATCATGGCGATCCGCTGGGTGCCCGAGATGGGTTGGGTGCACGGCCTCTATGTCAGCTTCTTCCACGCGGTATCAGCCTTCAACAACGCCGGGTTTTCGCTCTTTGCCAACAACCTCATCGACTATAGGGACGACCCCATCATCAGCCTGACCATCGCCGGTCTGCTGATCCTGGGGGGGATCGGCTTTACCGTCATCGTCGATCTGGTGCGCAACCGCCGCTGGCGCAAGCTGAAGCTGCACAGCAAGCTGATGTTGCTGATGACCCCGGCGCTGCTGCTGGCCGGTACCCTGATGTTCTGGCTGCTGGAACACAACAACCCGGGCACCCTCGGCAAGGCCGGTATCGGTGGCCAGCTGCTGGCTGCCTTCTTCCAGTCTGCCAGTGCCCGTACCGCCGGTTTCAATACCATAGATATCGGGCTGATGACCCCGGCGGCGCTGCTGTTTCTGATGATGCTGATGTTTATCGGTGCCGGTGCCACCTCGACCGGTGGCGGTATCAAAGTCACCACTTTCGCCGTGGTGCTGCTGGCGACCAAGGCGTTTCTGACCAAACGACCTCATGTCACCGCTTTTGGCCGCACCCTGTCGCCCCAGATCGTGACCCGATCGCTGGCCATCATCATCGTCAGCACCATGGTGCTGATGCTGGCGATGTTCCTGCTGATGGTGACCGAGGATCTGCCGTTCGACAAAATCATGTTCGAGACCATCTCGGCATTTGCCACCGTCGGCCTCTCCACCGGCATCACCGCCTCCCTGAGCGAGCCGGGCAAGCTGATCCTGGTGCTGGTGATGATCTGCGGCCGTCTCGGCCCCCTGACCCTGGCCTTTATGCTGGCCCGCCCGGTCGAGACCCGCATCCGTTATCCGGAAGAGAACGTCTATACCGGCTGACCAGCCATGAACACGGGGCAGCCACTGGCTGCCCCGTTTTTTATTCGGCTTGTTGCTGCGCCTTGAGCCAGCGCCCCGGGCTCACCCCCAGCTCCCGCTCGAATGCCCGACCAAAGGCAACACTGCTGCTGTACCCCGCCCCCAACGCCACCTGCACCATGGGCTCCCCCGCCAGCAGTTGCTGGCACGCTAGCGCCATGCGCCAGTGGGTCAGATAACCCAGCGGCGCTTGACCAACCCGCTCCTGAAACCTCGCGGCAAAGCGGGCCCGCGACATGCCGGCCTCCCGCGCCAGCGTGGCCACCGTCCAGGGTTCATCCCCACGCTGATGCATCACCGAGATCGCCTTGGCCAACTGGGGATCGGAAATGCCTGCCAGCATCCCCTGCTGACACACCCCTTGCTCGACCAGATGACGCAGCAGCAGGATCAAAAGTACCTCCAGCAAGCGGGAGATCAGCGGATCCTGCCCGTAGCGGGGATGAAATGCCTCGTCAAACAACTGGTTCAGCACCGGCGTCAGGGCAGGCAACTCACGTAGCGGCAGCACCAGCGAGCCCGGTAATGCCAGTTGCAACGGCGATGCGCCCCCCTTGCCGAATGCGACATTGGCGCACACCAAATCACAACCCCCCAGCGTTCTGGGTTCAAGCTTGTGAGGACGTCCCCGAGGGAACAGGATCAGGGTCGGCTCCTCGAGCAGCAAGCTTGCTCCCCCCTCTTCACGCAACATGACGGCGCCACTGCGCAGCAGATGAAGATGTCCGCCACTCGGATAATCATCACTGGAGGAGTTCTGGCACAGGTTGCCAGCGAAGAAGATCTTGGCTTCGGGGGAGGCATGAACCAACAGGGCAGAGAGCGGATCCATATTTGAGACGAATAGTATTTATTTGCAGACGATGAGTGATAAACCGTATCACGAATGACGGCACACTGTCTCCCGTACCTTCACAACCACAGGAGAAGATCATGAGCCGTATCCAACCCGTATCCCAGCCGCACCCCGCAGCCGCCCAGACCCTGGCCACCCTGCAACGCAATCTGGGTATGGTGCCCAACCTCTACGCCACCCTGGCCCACTCGCCAGCCCTGCTCAATGGCTTCCTGGCCTTTGCCGAGGCGCTTGGCAAGGGGCGTCTCACTGCCCCACAACGGGAGTTGCTGGCACTGGCCATAGGTCAAGCCAACGCCTGCCAATACTGTTTATCTGCCCACACACTACTGGCGGGCAAGGCCGGATTCTCGGCTCAGGAGATCCGGGCGGCCCGGCTCGGCCAAGCCTCGGCTCCCCTTGATCACGCCCTGCTGCAACTGGCAACGGCACTGGTCAACCAGCGCGGGGTGATCAGTGACGAGCAGCTTGCTAGCGCCCGTGCCGCAGGCGTAGATGACGAGCTGCTGCTGGAGGTGCTCGGCCAGGTGGTGGTCAATACCCTGACCAACTATGGCAACCACCTGGCGGCGACCGAGATCGACTTCCCGCCCGTCACTCTGACCCCTTAAACAAGGAGCCCCCATGCAGCAACATGACAAAGGCTTTCTGGTCGCGCTGGCGGGAGTGGTATTGACCCTGCTCTGGATCGGCGTCTTCAAGTTTACCCCGACAGAAGCAGCCGCCATCAAACCACTGGTAGCCAGCCACCCCTTGATGAGCTGGCTCTATGGCCCCCTGTCGGAACAGAGCGTATCGAACCTGATCGGGGTGGTCGAGATAGTGATCGCCATCGGGCTGGTCGTGGGTCTGTGGCAACCTCGCATCGGTTACTGGTGCAGCATGGGGGCTATCGTCACCTTCCTGGCGACGCTGAGCTTCCTGCTGACTCTGACAGGTGTCTGGAAGATGGTTGACGGCGTGCCAGTCACCGAGTTCTTCCTGTTCAAGGATCTGGTGTTTCTCGGTGTGGTTCTGCACTACCAGCACAGGATCCGTGCCAGCTTGTCCACTCAGGCAGCCTGACAACAATGCCTTTGGCGCCCAGGATGGGCGCCTTTTTTCGTTATGCCGCCCTGGTCTGACGCTTACTGGCCGTCTTGCGCGGTCGGGGCCCGCCAGTCGTGCTGGCCGCCGGACTCTTGCGCCTGGTAAAACGCCGCTTGCCGGCACCCGGCGCCTCCTTGGGCAGGGCGCTGAAGCTGGCGCCGGAGTCCTGCCGCGCCCCTTCAATCAGGCCGTTGAGCTGCTCGGTGAGCGGCCCCATAAACTGCTGGTAGCTGCCGTGACGCTCGGCGATCTGGCCTAGGCTCTGCTCCCACAGCGCCGTCATATCCGGCGTGGTGGCCGTCGCAGGCAGCGCCTGCACCAGCGCCCGCCCGGTCGGGGTCGCCTTGATGCTCTTGCCCTGACGCACCAGAAAGCGGCGCTTGAACAGCAGGTCGATGATGCCGGCCCGGGTCGCTTCTGTGCCGAGGCCGTCTGTGTCGCGCAGGGTCTTGCGGATCTCGGGATCCTGCACATAGCGGGCGATGCCGGTCATGGCCGCCAGCAGGGTGGCATCGGTGAACGACTTGGGCGGCTGGGTCATCTTCTCCTGCAGTTCGCCCCGCTCGCAGAACAGTTGTTCGCCCTCCTTCAGCGCGGGTAGCGTGCCCGCCTTCTCTTCGTCGTCATCCTCCTCCACCCCGAGCAGCGCCTTCCAGCCCGCTTTGAGAATGCGCCGCGCCTTGGCCTGAAACAGACCACCGGCGATGCGCAGCAGCACCTTGCAGTCGTTGTATTCGAACGGGGGATAGAACTGCAGCAGATACTGGCGGGCAATCAGGCCATAGAGCTTCGCCTCGTCGGCCCCCAGCGTGGCGGGGTTGCCCTGCTTCTCGGTGGGGATGATGGCGTGGTGGGCATCCACCTTGCTGTCGTTCCACGCCTTGCTGCGGATCTTGCCGTCTGCCTCGGCAACCGCCTTGACCAGCGCAGGAGCAGTGGCAGCGATGGCGCCGCGCACCTGCTCGGCCCGCTTGAAGTGGTCGGTCGGCAGATAACGGCTGTCGGAGCGCGGGTAGGTGATGAGCTTGTGGCGCTCGTAGAGGCTCTGGCAGATGTCGAGCACTCGCTTGGCATCCATGCCGAAGCGCTTGGCGGCATCGATCTGCAGGCTGGAGAGGTTGTAGGGCAGCGGCGCCGCCTGCTTGCGGGCCTGCTCCTCCACCGATTCGACCTGAGCGGGCTGGCCGTTGATCCGGCTCACCACCTTGTCGGCCAGCGCCCGATTGAGCACTCGCCCCTCCTCATCCTGCCACGGCAGGCAGGCTTCCGATGGCAGCCACTTGGCGGTGAAGCGCTCGTTGCTATCGGTCAGCAGATGGGCCAGCACCTCGTAGAAGGGTTTGGGGACGAAGGCCTCGATCTCGAGATCCCGCCGCACAACCAGCCCCAGCAGCGGGGTCTGCACCCGACCGACCGAGAGCAGCTCGCTGCAACCCGCCTTACGCCCGAGCAGGGTGTAGGCGCGGGTCATGTTGATACCGTAGAGCCAGTCGGCCCGACTGCGGGCCAGCGCCGAGACCGCCAGCGGTACGAATTCCTTGTTGTCCCTCAGCTTCTCGAGAGCGCGGCGCACCGCAGGCGGGTTGAGATCGCTGATGAGGCAGCGCTGCACCGGCTTGGTTTTCGGGTAGCCGAGAAAGTCGATCACCTCGTCCACCAGTAGTTGCCCTTCCCGGTCCGGGTCACCGGCGTTGACCACGCAGTCCGCCTGCTTGATCAGCCGCTTGATGACGGTGAGCTGGGTTTTGGTCTTGGGCTTGGCCACCAGCTGCCACTGGGCGGGGATGATGGGGAGATGCTCCATCCGCCACTGCTTGAAGGCGGCGTCATAGGCATCGGGCTCGGCCTGCTCCAGCAGATGGCCGATGCACCAGGTGACCACATCCCCCTGGGCTGTTTCGATAAAACCGTCGCCCTTCTTGTGGGGCTTGGGCAGGGCATCGGCAATGGCACGGCCCAGCGTGGGCTTCTCGGCGATAAAGAGTCGCATCGGTGGCTACCTGCAATACTGTATATGCAGACAGTATACAACTGCCACCGCGAAAGCCCAACTGCCCCTATTCGTCGAACGGGTGATCGTGGATGGCGGCAAACAGCCGCGCCTGATTGAGCAGCGGCGCAAAGTGGAAGGCATTTTCGCCATCTTCCGCCAGCAGGTAGTCGGTCAGCTGTTCGCGCACCGCCTCTTGCAGGGTCTCCAGCTTCCACGGCTTGGCAAGGTAGTAGTGCAACCCGCCGCGATTGACCGCTTCGACGGTGGCCTCCAGCCCCGCTTGTCCGGTCAGCAGCAATTTGCGGCTGGCACGGGTGGAGGCTCGCCGGTTCAGCTCCACCAGAAAATCGACCCCCAGGGTTCCCGGCATGATGTGGTCACAAAGGATCAGCGCCAGCTTGTTGCCGTCGCGCTCCCACTCCTCCACCACCGCTCGCGCCTCATCGACGCTCTCGGCAGCCTCCAGCTCGAAGTGGGAACGGAACGGGGCGAGATCGTGGATCACCGCATCCAGCACCTCCCGCTCATCGTCCACACACAGGATCAGATAGTGTTTGTTCATTGCTCCTCCTTGGCGACATGGTTTGGCACGCCGCGCGATTGATGCTGGCGACGGCTCAGGCCGCATGCTCCTTGTTGTGATGAGGTTCGCCCCCGTAACCGGCCTGCCCCATGCCGTCCAGCGGCAGACAGACCCGCATCCGGGTGTAACGGCCCGGTTCGGAGGCCACCTCAATCCGGCCGTGGTGCTGCTGAACTATCTGCAGCGAAACGCTCAGACCGATACCGAGGCCGAAATGTCCCTCCCGCTTGGTGGTGAAGTTGAGATCGAAGATCCGCTGCCACAGCTCGGGCTCGATGCCGCAACCGCTATCCTCGATCTCTACCATGACCCACTCGGGATCCAGCAACCCGGTGCGAATGGTGAGTCGCCCCGAGCCGCTCATGGCATCCAGACTGTTGGCGATGAGGTTGGTCCACACCTGTTGCAGGGCGATGGGATGACAGCGCACCAGCGGCAACGGCTGGTACTCCTTGCAGATCTCATGATGCTTGAGGCGGTTTTCGAAAATCATCAAGGTATCTTCCAGCCCCTCGTGCAGGTCTACCAGCGAGGGCTCGGCCCGATCCTGCCGGGCATACTGCTTGAGGCTCTTGACCAGATCGCCGATGCGACGAGCACACACTTCGATATTGCGCAGGAAGCTGCCGGTCTGCTGGAACAGCTCCAGCCGGGAGAGCAGCGCCTCCCGCTCGTCGGCAGTGCGGCTGGCAAACCAGCGCTGCCAGTTCAGCTCGTCATCCAGATTCATCTGCACCGCCAGCCGCGCCTGCTGGCGATCACCAAAGCGCCCCTCTGCCTGCCGCGTCTTGTCACGGATCTCGCTGGTCGAGACCGGCTGGGAGGAGAGCGCCTGACAGAGGGTCTGGTTGCCCAAACCCTTGATGGGAGCTGGCAGCTCGAGATTGACCAGATCGGGGATGGCGGCCCGCAGGGTCTCGCTGCCACGGATAATGGCCGCCACCGGGTTGTTCAGCTCGTGGGCGACACCGGCCACCAGTTGACCCAGCATCGCCATTTTTTCGCTCTCCACCAGCTGGGCGTGAGCGGCGTCGAGGGAGTTGAGGGTCTGTTGCAGCCGCATCTCGGTGCGGATGCTGTTTTGCAGGCGACGGTTGAAGTGGCGCAGCAGCAGGTTGGTAAAGGAGGGGAGCAGTTCGCTGCGCGCCTGCATCACCCGGGAGAATTGCAGCTTGTCGAGCTTGATCACCTCGGCGCCGGTCAGGGTCACGCCGGTGGTGAAGGCGGGTTCGCCGGTGACGAAGGACATGCCCCCCACCAGCGAGCCGGTACGGTAGTGCACCACCTCCTGATCGATCCCCTGCTCGTCCCGCTTGCGCAGCACCACCTCCCCCTTGGCGATAAACCAGAGGAAGCTGTTGGGCTCCCCCTCGCGGGTCAGCACATGGCCCGGGCTGTAGTGGCGGCAGACCCGCTCCTCGTCATTGCCCTCGAAAAACTGGTAGAGGCCGTCGATCACCACCCGCGACAGCTCTTCATCGCTGCAGTGGGTGTAATCCATAAAGCCCTGCCGATAGGCTGCCAACTGGCGATCGACATGGGCTCGCAGCAGCTTCTGGTTGTCGAGCACGGCGGCATAGCTCAGCAGGTCCGCATCGGGACGCTGCAATACAAAGTGGCTCGCCTGCTCGATCACCGCCCGGCGCAGGCTGCCATCGCGCCAGGGGCGTTGCAGGTAGTAGTCGAGACGACCGAGGTTGACCGCCTCGATGATCGATTTCATCTCCGGCTGGCTGCCGAGCAGGATCTTGCGGCACGCCTCGTGACGGCTGCCGAGGCGGATCAGAAAATCGGCCCCTCTCCCATCCCCCAGCTCGCTGTCACACACCACTACGGCGGGTGGCTGCCCCTTGCGATCCAGCTCGTCCAAGGCCAGCTCCGCCGACCCCTGACCGACCACCACCACCAACGCGAAATGGCCGAGCAGCGGAGCCAACTCCTGTTCGAATTCGGCCAGCAGTTGCACGTTGGCGGCGACACACAGCAGTGAGAAAGGGCTCATCAGCGACACTCCGTTGAGGCTCACTGCTCACTATATCAGCGAATCTTGTGGGGTTTTGCGAGGGGGCTAACAGCTGTCGCGGAAAGTGCACAAATAGATAAAACAGAAAACAACTGAATTTAATTCGATAATTAAATAAAAAACAAAACAAAAGACAAAATGTGAGAACAATCAAAAATATAAACCATGATGGAGGTCAACGCCTTATCCCTGTCATTACTACTACTATTGGACTAGTACTATGTAGGTAATTATTGACCGTAGGAAAACGCCGCCATGATTGGAAAACTGATAAGAAAAACCTGGTTCTGGCTCCTGCTGCTCGGGGCCCTGCTGGGTGTCGCGGCACTGGGTGTCACCGTGACCGTGCTGCACAAGACCAGCGCCACCGAATTCTGCGTCTCCTGCCACTCCATGCAGACTCCGCTCGCCGAGTATCAGGGCAGTGTCCACTTCCAGAACACCAAGGGGATCCGCGCCGAGTGCGCCGACTGCCACATCCCGGGCGACCCCACCTCCTACCTGTGGACCAAGATCCGCGCAGTGAAGGATATCTATCACGAGGCGATCGGCACGCTGGATACCCCGGAAAAGTATGAAGCCCACAAGCTGCGGATGGCCCAATCCGTCTGGGACGAGCTGAAAGCCAACGACTCCGCGACCTGCCGCAGCTGCCACAGCTACGAGGCGATGGACATTCTGGCCCAGCGCCCCAATGCCCGTGCCGAGCACCCGGTCGCCATCAAGGAAGGCCAGACCTGTATCGACTGCCACCGTGGTGTCGCCCACATCATGCCTGACATGAGCGGCCTGGCTGCCGCCGGTGCCAGCGAGCTGGCGCAGGCTGCGGCCCAGACCCCGGCCAACGTCACCACCCGTTACGCCATCGCCACCACCCCGCTGTTCCTCGATGCTGCCGCCAAGACCGACGAAGGCACCCTGATGCCCTCCACCAAGGTGGAAGTGCTGGCCAACGAAAACGGCCGCGCCAAGGTGCAGATCGAAGGCTGGCAACAGGATGGTGTGAGCGAAGTGTTCTACGCCGCACCGGGCAAACGGATCCTCAGCGTACTGGTCGGCGATGCCGCCAAGAAAGCACTGGTCACCAGCCAGAGCGAAACCGACAGCGCCACCAACCTCACCTGGCATCAGGTCAAGCTGACCGCCTGGGTCGACCAGAGCCAGCTCATCGGCGATCAGGGCAAGCTGTGGCAATACGCCTCCACCCTGATGTCCAACAACTGTACCGGCTGCCACGGCCTCACCGCGCTGGATCACTTCAATGCCAACCAGTGGATCGGCGTCATCAAGGGGATGGAATCTCGTACCTCCCTGACCCCGGAACAGGCTCGCATGTTGACCCAGTATGTCCAGAAACACGCCAGTGACATGAGCGCGGCCCACTAAGGCTGGCACAGAGGATAACCGTTATGACTTTTTTCAATGACAAGAAGACCAATCTGTCCCGCCGCAACCTGCTCAAGGGGCTCGGCGCCTGCGCAGCCCTGCCCCTGCTCGGCGGCATTTTTCCCAAGAGTGCGCTGGCACAAGCCATCAGCACCGCATTGAGTCAGTTCCCGACTCTGGTGCCCGCCCAGAAGGGCATTCTGACCGGCGCCCACTGGGGTGCTTTCGAGGCGATCGTCGAAGATGGTCGCATGGTGCGCGTCCAGCCGGTGGCCGATGATCCGGCACCGAACGATCTCATCGACATGGCGCCGTTCCAGGTGCACGCCAAGAACCGCATCAAGTACCCCATGGTACGCAAGAGCTGGCTGGAACACGGCCCGGGCGCCAAGCCTGAGCTGCGCGGAGCCGACGAGTGGGTGCGAGTAAGCTGGGACAAGGCGATCGAACTGGTGGCCGGTGAAATCCAGCGCGTGCAGAGTGACTTCGGTCCGCAGGCGATCCACGCAGGTTCCTACGGCTGGAAGAGTGTCGGCATGTTCCACAACAGCCGCACCCTGCTGCACCGCCTGATGAACCTCTCCGGCGGTTTCACCGGTTATGCCGGTGACTACTCCACGGGCGCGGCCCAGGTGATCATGTCCCACGTGATGGGCTCCATCGAGGTGTACGAGCAGCAGACCGCCTGGCCGAATGTGGTGGAAAACGCCGAACTGGTGGTGCTGTGGGGGGTCAACGCTCAAGTAACTCTGAAGAACAGCTGGAACATGCCGGATCACGAAGGGCAGGCCGGCTTCATGGCGCTGAAAGAGAAGGGCACCCGCGTCATCAGCATCGACCCCATCTACAACGAGACCGCCAAGCTGGTCGGTGCCGAGTGGATTGCGCCGAACGCCTACACCGACGTGGCCATGATGCTGGGTGTGGCTCACACCCTCTACAGCGAGAAGAAGCACGATCAAGCTTTCCTCGATCGCTACACCGTTGGCTTCGACAAGTTCCTGAACTACCTGCTCGGCAAGGATGACGGCCAACCGAAGAGCGCCGAATGGGCGAGCAGCGTCTGCGGCGTCGATGCCAAGGTGATCCGCCAGCTGGCTCTCGACATGGCCGCCAAGCGCACCATGATCATGGCCGGTTGGGGCATGCAGCGTCAGCAGCACGGCGAACAGCCGAACTGGATGCTGGTCACTCTGGCCTCCATGCTGGGCCAGATCGGCCTGCCGGGCGGCGGCTACGGCTTCAGCTACCACTACTCCTCCGGTGGCAGCCCCACCGCCAAGGGCGGCATTCTGGCCGGTATCTCCGCCGGCAACGCACCGAAGAACAGCCCGGCCCCAATCCCGGTGGCCCGCATCGCCGACTGTCTCGCCAATCCGGGCAAGACCATCGACTTCAACGGCCGCAAGGTGACCTATCCGGACATCAAGCTGGTCTACGTAGCGGGCGGCAACCCCTTCCACCACCATCAGGACACCAACAACCTGCTGCAAGCGTGGCGCAAACCGCAGACCGTGATCGTGCACGAGCCCTACTGGACGGCCACCGCCAAGCACGCCGATATCGTGTTGCCGGTCACCACCAGCTACGAGCGCAACGATCTGGAGATGGGTGGCGACTACTCCCAGCGCTATGTGTTCCCGATGCACCAGTGCGTGCCGCCCCAGCACGAGTCCCGCAACGACTTCGACATCTTCAGCGCCATCGCCGCCAAACTGGGCGTGCAGGAGCAGTACACCGAAGGCAAGGACGAGATGCTGTGGCTCAAGCAGATGTACGACGGCATGGCGGCGCAGGCCCGTGGCGCCCGCGTGGCGCTGCCGCCGTTCAATATGTTCTGGGAGTCCAACAACTACATCCGCTTCCCGATCCCCGAGGCAAACCGCCAGTGGATCCGTCACGCCGATTTTCGCGAGAATCCGCTGCTCAACCCGCTCGGCACCCCGTCCGGCAAGATCGAGATCTTCTCCAACACGGTGGCGGGGATGGGTTACGCCGACTGCGCCGGCCATCCCAAGTGGTATGAGCCCAAGGAGTGGGTGAAGAGCGAGGTGGCGGCGCGCTATCCGCTGTCGCTCAACACCTCCCACCCGACCCAGCGGCTGCACTCCCAGCTCGACAACACCCCGCTGCGGGACAAGTTCGCTATCGCCGACCGCGAGGCGATCATGATCCATCCCGCCGACGCCAAGGCTCGCGGCATCGCCCAGGGGGATCTGGTGCGCGCCTTCAACGAGCGCGGCCAGATTTTGGTGGGCGCCCTGCTCTCCGAGGATGTGCGCCAGGGGGTGGTGCGGATCTGCGAAGGGGCCTGGTATGACCCGGCCAAGCCGGGCGAAGCGGGCAGCATCTGCAAGAACGGCAACGTCAACTGCCTCACCTTCGACGAAGGCTCGTCCAGTCTGGCGCAGGGCAACTGCGGCCACATGGCCCAGTTGCAGATCGAGAAGTACACTGGCCCAGTGCTGGCCAACACCGCCCACGCGGTACCGGCCAACGGCTAAGGCGATTGCCACCCAATAAAAACGGCGCCATCAAGGCGCCGTTTCTTTATCTGTCTGCCAAAGCGCAGGCATGGTCGGGACGGGTTTAGAACTCCCCTTCCTCCATATACTCCTGCGCGCACTCAACCAGCTGCGGCCACAGCTCTTCCGGCACCCAGGCGTCCGGGTCATCTTCATCGCCATCGTATTGGCTCCAGAAATAGCGGCGCAGGCCGGAGGCAAACTCGTCGCTGATCTCGGCCAGCTCCGAGAGCGGCCCCAACCAGGCGATGCGGCGCAGGCCGGAGGCGAGATCGTTGATGGCATCCATCAGGGTGCGATCGTCGAAGCTCTGCTCCACCAGCAGGGTGAAGCGCTCCCGCGCCTGCTCGGTCTGCTCCTCGTCCAGCTCGCCCACATCGGCCAGCAGGTCGACAAAATCTTCCAGAAGGAACGCGATCAGGCCATCCCTGTCTTCAAACCACTGAATCTGGGCGCCCTTGACCCCCAGCACAGAGGCATCAAACGAATCGTCAAGGTGACACAGTGCCCACGGATCGTCGGTCATGCTTCTCTTCCTCAGGCTAAAACAAATGCCATATGTTATGCCTAGCTCTCGACTCTTGCCACCTTGGGCAACGAGAGGGAGGCGGCCAGACCGCCCAGTTCGGCGCGGCCCATGATGAAACTGCCCCGATAGGCTTCCGCCAGATCGGAGACGATATTGAGGCCCAGGCCCGAGCCCGGCACCTTCTCGTCGAGCCGCACCCCGCGCAGCACCGCCTTGGCGATCTGATCCTCGCTCATGCCGGGGCCGTCATCCTCGATACGCAAGGTGATCCAGCCCCCCAGCTCGGCGCTGGAGATGCGCAGCTCGCTGGCAGACCACTTGAAGGCGTTCTCCAGCAAGTTGCCTACCATCTCATCGAAATCCTGCTCCTCCACCCCGACCGCCAGATTGGCGGGCACCTGCAGGTCCACCGTCTTGCCCGGATAGAGGCGGGAGAAGGCGCGGCAGATATACTCCACCCGCGCCCGCACCGGGGTCGAGACCCCGAGGATCTTGGCGGCGCCGGTCACCCGTGCCTTGCCGAGGTGGTAATCGATATGGCGCTGGATCTGGTCGAGCTGCTCGCCGATGGCAGCCTGATCCTCCGGCGGCAATTGAGCCACCTGATTGCGCATGATGCTGAGCGGCGTCTTGAGGGCGTGGGCCAGATTGCCGGTGTGGGAGCGCGCCCGCTGCAGCAGCTCGCCGTAGTGATGCAGCAGCCGGTTGATATCCTCCACCAGCGGCTGGATCTCCAGCGGATAGCGCAGCCGGAATCCCTCCTGATGACCCTCGTGAACCCGCCCCAATTCGCGGCGCAGCAGGTGCAGCGGCCGCAAGCCGTAGACGATCTGGAACATGAAGCCGAGTACCAGACCGGCGGCGGCAAAGCCGAGGCCGAGGAACAGGCTGATCCGGGTCTTGTTGAGGGTTTGGGTCAGAGCGCTACTGTCCTTGGCCATCACCAGAGTGAACACCCGATCCGAACCGGGCAGCAGCACGGTGCGGGTCATGATCAGCAGCGGCTCCTTGTTGGGCCCCTTGCCGACGAAGAGGTCGGGATCGCCAAACGCCGACTTGAGGCCGTCGCTCTTCAGGTTGGTATCCCATAGGGAACGGGAGCGCCCCACCACATCGCGGCCCAACTCCAGCTGCCAATAGTAGCCGGAGTAGGGTTGATTGAAGCGGGGATCGGAGAGGGAGCCGGTGACCACCGGCAGGCCGGTTTTGGCCACTTCCAGCCGGGAGAGCAGATCATAAAGCTGCAGGCGAAGGCCGTCGGCCTCCGCCTCCTGCCAGTAGTTGCGCATCATGGTCTGCAGACTGAAACCGGTGGCGAACAGAAACAGCCCGCACCACACCAGCGCGATGGCGACCAGTCGCCCCCGCAGGGTTCTGACCAGCCTCATTCGTTGATCCGGTACCCGAGGCCGCGCACTGTTTCAATCAGGTCTGGATTGGTTTTCTTGCGGATCCGGCCGATGAACACCTCCACGGTATTGGAGTCACGGTCAAAATCCTGAGCATAGATGTGGTCGATCAGCTCGCTGCGCGATACCACCTTGCCCCGGTGCTGCATCAGATAACCCAGCACGCGGAACTCGTGGGCGGTCAGTTTGATGGGAGTCCCTTCGTACCACACCTGCGACGCCGCCATGTCGAGCCGCACTCCGCCAATCTCCAGAATGGAGCTGGCGTTACCCGCCGCCCGGCGCACCAGCGCATGGACCCGCGCTACCAGCTCGGCCACCTGGAACGGCTTGGTAAGGTAGTCATCGGCACCGGCGTTGAGCCCCTCGATCTTCTCGTGCAGCTGACCACGGGCGGTCAGCACCAGCACAGGGGTATCGATCCCCTTGCTGCGCCACTCTTTCAGCACGCTCAGGCCATCGCGCCCCGGCAGGCCGAGGTCGAGAATGATGGCGTCATAGGGTTCGGTCTCACCGAGGAAACCGGCCTCGTTGCCATCGTGGCAGAGGTCGGTGACAAAGCCGGAGAGGCGCAGCTGTTCGGCCAGCTGGCCAGCCAGAATTTTTTCGTCTTCAACAATCAGAATTCGCATGAACAGGCTTCCACACAGGGGTTATTCATCATCCTCGACCGGGGGCTTTGGCGGTTCGAACAGCCGCTCCAGATGGTGGCCCTTGGCCCACACCAGCTCAAGGTTGTCGGCCCGATAGGCTACCTTGATCACGCTGTTTTCCCGATCGATGACTCGCAGTTCATAGAGCCAGATACCATCCTCTTCCCCCAGATCCACCCGCAACACCCGCACCGGCAATCTGGCCGCCATCTCCATCATTTCATGGAAGGGCCGAACCCGTCCCTCATGGACAGCTTGCTGCAGCATGGCTTCATCAGGCGTGACCGCCTGTGCCAGCAACGGCAGCAATAACCCAAGCAGAGGGAGCGCTCTATTCATGGATGATTCATCTCCAAAAACCTAACATAATGGCGTTTATAGTCTGCCAGCCATGAATCCGGAATGAATATGATCCCGCGCAGTTTCCTGCTGATCCTTTGCCTGTTGAGTGCCACAAGCTGGGCGGCCCAGAGCCGTCTCGACATGGCCGGGCTGGTCAAACTCCTGCTGGCGCAAGGGTATCACGACATTCGGGAAGTGGAGCTGGAAGGGGACAAATTCGAGGTCAAAACCCTCAATCGCCAGGATCAGAAGGTGCATCTCATCGTCGATGCCTACACTGGCGAGATCAAACAACAAGAGGCCAATTAGGCCTCTTTTGCATTCCAGTGTCCCCGCATGGGGCGCAGCAGTTTCTCCCGCCTCGGCCAGAGCAGGGCGCAGGCCAGCAGCAGGTAGATGAGGGGCTCCCCCCAACCGCTCTTGAGCGACCACCAGTAATGCACCGGCACCAGCAGGGCGATGGCATAGACCCAGTTGTGCAGCTTCTGCCATGCGGCACCCATGCGGCGCTGCAATGCGGGCAGCGAGGTGATGCTGAGGGCGGCCAGCAGCAACAACGCTACCATCCCCACTACTATGTAGCTGCGCTTGACCAGCTCGCCGCCAATCAGCCCCCAGTCAAACTGCAGATCCAGCCCCAGCCACGCCATGAAGTGGAGCAGCGCCCAGGCAAAACACCAGAGCCCGAGGGGGCGGCGCAGCTTGATTAGCTGCCCCTGCCGCCAGCGCTTGGCCAGCGGCGACACCAGCAGGGTGAGCAGCAGCAGATTGAGCGCCCCCTTGCCGAGGTAGTGGATAAGCTCTGGCACCGGATCGCCCCCCAGCAGACCTGCCGGAATGGCAAACCCCAGCCAGAGCAGGAAGCCGAGAGCGCCCAGATGCACCAGTGCCCGCAAACCGCTGATATGGGCCGGTTTCAATCTCAGTACCATTGGCGCAGATCCATCCCCTGATAGAGCGAGGCGACTTCGTCACCATAGCCGTTGAACATCAGGGTCGGCTGACGCTTGGCGCCAAACACCCCGCCCTCGCCGATAAAGCGCTCGCTGGCCTGACTCCAGCGCGGATGATCCACCTGCGGATTGACGTTGGCGTAGAAGCCATATTCGTTGGGAGCCAGCAGATTCCAGGTGGTCGGCGGCATCTCCTCCACCAGCCGGATCGAGACGATGCTCTTGATGCTCTTGAAGCCGTACTTCCACGGCACTACCAACCGGATCGGCGCGCCATTCTGGGCGGGCAGGGTCTTGCCGTAGAGCCCCATCGCAAGGAAAGAGAGAGGGTGCATCGCCTCGTCGATACGCAGCCCTTCGACGTAGGGATACTCGATGCCGCCCCCCAAACTGGAGGCCTGCCCCGGCAGCTGTTTCGGATCAAACAGGGTTTCGAAGGCAACAAACTTGGCGCGACTGGTGGGCTCGGCACGGCGGATAATCTCCGCCAGCGAGATGCCATTCCAGGGCAGCACCATGGACCAGGCTTCGACACAGCGCAGTCGGTAGATCCGCTCCTCCAGCTCGCTCTTGTTGATGAGGTCCCACACATCGAGGGTAAAGGGCTTGGCCACCTCCCCCTCCACCTTGAGGGTCCAGGGTTCGGGCTTGAGGTAATGGCCGTTGCGAGCCGGGTCGGACTTGTCGGTTCCGAGCTCATAGAAGTTGTTGTAACTGGTTGCCTTCTCTTCCGGTGTCAGCACCAGATTGGCCGAGCGCTCCGCAGGCTTGCTGTTGATCGGCCTAGTGGCTAATTGGGGAGCATCCTCTTTACCGCGCAGCAGATCGAGTACACCGGCCTGAGTGGGAAATGCCAGGGTGGCTGCGCCCAGACCCAGCCCTTTGAGAATAAGGCGGCGGTCCTGATAGACGGCTTCCGGGGTGACATCCTGTTCGGTAAGGGGGTGGGCGGTACGACGCTTGATCAACATGAAAAACTCCCGGGGCTGAGTGAGGCAGTATGGATAAGACCCGCCCCGGCAGATTTTTATTTCACACAAATTTACATCATGTGGTGCAGGGGCAGTGCCTTGGCCATGGTGCCGACCAGAAACAGGACTACGAACACCAGAAGGGGAACGATCACATTTGGCGCCATCAGACTCACTCCATGAGCAGGACAGGGCCTCTAACTATGGCCGACTGTCAGGCCGGTCACCAATGAATTTTTTTCGCGAGCGCAAGCGTATTCCTGAGTTGAAAAGGGTGATGAAGATCACACACAATTCGGCCCCCGCTTGCCGCCCCGATTGCCGGGGGTAGGCTGCCCATTTTGCGAAGCCAACTGAAGAGTCGCCCCATGAGCCCACTGATCGCCATCGCCATCACCACTGGAATTCTCTCCGCCGTCTGGGGCTGGATTGCCGTCGCGTTCGGCCTTATCTCCTGGGTCGGCTTTCTCGGCTGCACCAGCTATTTCGCGTCAAGCGGTGGCTACAAGGCGCTGCTGCAGACCATCTTCTGCAACACCAGTGGCATGCTGTGGGCACTGCTGCTGATCCATGGCGACAGTCTGTGGGGAGCGGGTGTGGCGGGTTATGTGATGACGGGGGTGGTCGCAACCCTGATGTGCGTACAGGCCAAGCAGCAGTGGCTCGGCTACATTCCCGGCACCTTTGCCGGTTGCTGTGCCACCTTCGGGGCGGCTGGCGAGTGGCGGCTGATCCTGCCCTCCCTCATCATTGGCGCCTTGTTCGGTTACCTGATGAAGGCGAGCGGCCTCTGGCTCTCCCATAAAACTCAAAAAGCCGATGCCGCTCCGGCGGTGGTTGATCCCGCCTGATTTATCCCTTCGATTTGAAGTTTGCAGCTTCGATACCGTGCCGATTCAATAACTTGTAGAAATCGGTACGGTTTCTGCCCGCCATGTTGGCCGCCAGGGTCACGTTGCCCTCGGTGGTGCGCAGCAAACGGATCAGATACTCCTTCTCGAATTCGGCCCGCGCCTCGTTGAACGAGGGGATGCCGCCGCCACCGCCGCTCAGGGCGGACTCCACCATGGAGACCCCGATCACCGGGCTGCAACAGAGGCTGGCGAGCTGCTCCACCACGTTGCAGAGCTGGCGCACGTTGCCGGGCCAAGCAGCGGCCGCCAGCATCGCCAGCGACTCGGGCGAAAAACCCATGGCGGCGCAGTCGCTGTGGCGGCTACGGTAATCGTCGAGCGCCTGACGGGCCAGCAGGGGGATATCCTCGCTGCGGGCACTGAGAGACGGCAAAGTGATATTGGCGACGTTGAGACGGTAGAAGAGATCTTCCCGAAAGCGCCCCTCCTCCATCGCCTTGACCAGATCCTGATGGCTGGAGCTGAGCACCCTCACCTCCGGCGTGCCCTGACCATACTCCTCCATCACCTGCAGCAGCTTGGCCTGCAGGGATTCGGAGAGGCTGCCAATCTCGTCGAGAAACAGGGTCGCCCCCTTGGCCTGCTCGAACAGGCCGGACTGGCCATCTTCACCAAACAGCTGCAAGTCGAGTGACGCCCACGGAATGGCGGCGCAGTTGATGGTATGGAGCGGCTTGTCGCGCCGCTGGCTGGCCTGATGCAGCGCCTGCGCCATCGCCCCCTTGCCGGAGCCTGACGGCCCCATGATCAGCACCGGCACCTCCATGGTGGCAATGCTGTGAGCCTGGATCAGCAGCTGCTCCAGCTGGGGATTGCGGGTCAGGATCAGCGACTGCCACTCCTGCTGCTGTTTCGGCCGGGTCAGGCTCAGCGCATGTTCGATGGTGGCGAACAGCTCATCCTTGTTGATGGGTTTGGTCAGAAAGCTGAAGACCCCGGAGCGGGTCGCCTGAATGGCGTCCGGGATGGTGCCGTGGGCGGTCATGATAATCACCGGCAGACCCAGCCACTGGGCCTGGATCCGCTCGAACAGCGCCAGACCGTCCATGCCGGCCATCCGCAGATCGCTCAGTACCAGATCGGCCCGTTGCTGACGCAACCGGTCGAGGGCCCCTTCCGCACTGTCGGCGGTATCCACTTCATAACCCTGACTGCGCAGCCGCATGCTCATCAGTTTGAGCAGGCTGACGTCGTCATCCACCAACAGGATCCGGCTCATGGTATTACCTCACGATTCTCGTTCAGCTTGCGCTGGTTGAGCTGGTCGTCGATGGCGGTCAGCTGCTCGATCTGGCGGCGCAGCCGCTGGATCTCCTGACTCTGGTCATCGCGACGGCTGTCGCGGGCCAGCAGCTGTTCGCCGAGGGCGATCCAGCTACGTAAAAAGGCCTGCGCATCGAGACCCAGCTCGGGCAGCATCTGCTTCAGGCGCGCCAGACCGGCGGTGCGATTGGCCACCGATTCGGCGGGGTGGGAGTCCACCATGGCCAGACTGACCCGGCTCTCCAGATCGTCGGCCCCTTTCAGACGCTGACGCTCCTGCACCCGTTGTTGGGGGTGACTGGCCAGCAGCCAGTCGGAGTATTGCAGGCGCACCTGCATCTCCTTGTTGGCAAACTCCATCCGCTTGGCAAAAGCGATATCGGAGGACTCCCGCTGTGCCTGTTGCGGCAGCAAGGAGCAACCCGCGAGCAGCCCTGCCATCAGAGCTGGGAATACGCGTTGTATCTTCATAGTCCTCATTTCAACGTCAACCTGAAACAGACATCCGCCTGTTCATCCTCTACCAGAACCAGTTCCCCCCCCAGGCTGTTGGCAGACTCGCGGGCGATGGAGAGGCCCATGCCCGAGCCTTTCAAGAGACCTTGCCGCACAGTGCCGCCCTGCTCGAAGGGTTCAAAAATGCGTTGCTGATCGGCCACGGGGATCTTGGGCCCCTCGTTGGCCACTTCCAGCCAGCTTATCTGTTCATTCTGCCCTGCCCTGATCCAGATATTGCCCCCGCTGGCGCCGTAACTGACGGCGTTGGAGAAGAGGTTATCGAGGATCAGCCGTAGCCGGTAGGGCTCCGCCCACAGGGTAACCGGCACGGTCGGCAAGTGTACACGGATCTGCTTGGACTCCAATGCCAGCCGGTACTCGGCAGAAAGTTCCGACAACATCGGCAGCAGGGGGACGGGCTCCAGTTCGAAGGCCTCCTGCTGACTGAGCCGGTTGAAGTCGAGCAGCCGCTCGATCAGGGTCTGCAAACGCCGACTGTTCTCGTCGAGCATCTGGCAGATCTCCAGCTGATCCGGCGTCAAAGGCCCGACCAGCTGCTCGCAGAGCAGATCCGTCCCTTCCCGCAGCACCGCCAGCGGGGTCTTGAGCTCGTGGGATACATGGCGCAGGAACTGGTATTTCTGCAGCTCCAGCTCCTTGAGTTTGTCGTGCAGCCAGACGATCCGCTCCCCCAACAATACCAGCTCGGCAGGGCCGTCAACCGGCTTAGGATCGGGTTCGACCCCGGCTCCCAGACTCAAGATGCGCGACTCAATCTGTCGTACCGGGTGGATGATGAGGTAGGTGAAGATAAAGACCATCAGCAGGCTGAGCGCCGCCACGGCGCCGCTCACCCACCAGAGCTCGCTGGTCAGTCCAGCGATGGTGAGCTGCACCCGATCCATGTGTTCGTCAACCCGGCTGCGGGTGACTATTTCGAGCTGCTTGTTGGCATCGTTGAACTGCTCCAGCTTGTCCCCCGCTACCGCCGCCCGGGCCAGCGCGGCATCCTGCAGGCTGTCGAGCCAGGCCAGCCCCTGATCGAGCCCGCTGTAAAGCTGGGCGTCGGTGATGGAGTTGCGGTGTTCCGCCAGCAACACCCGATACCCGTCGAGTTGCTGCTGGTAGCTGGTGAGACTGCGGCGATCCCCCAGCACCGCGAAGCGGCGCAAGGTGCGTTCGATATCGATGGCTTGCGCCGTCAGCAGGGTGGCGCGGCGGGTATCCTTGACCGCCCGCTCCATCTCGTCGCTGGTGAGCTGACTGAGGTGGGCAAGGGAGGTGCTGTTGTGCCAGATCATGCCGCCCAGCGGCATCAATACCAGCACAAATCCCATCAATACCACCTGCAGCAGGGAGCGTGGGCGAACCTTGGTCATCATCTCTTCTCTTGCATTCTCACCGGTGCGCCAGCATAGCCGCACCGCCCCAAAAAACAAAACCGGCCAACAGGCCGGTTTGTATTATCTGGATTGTGGTGATTCACGCCAACGCGACAGAGGCCAGACAGATAATCATGATCATCGCCAGCGCGCCCGAGGCGGTCAACAGCGCCCATTTCAGCTCCACACTCATGCAAACCTCCTTTCTGCCAATCAGTGCCGGATCACAATAGATAAGACAATGTTAAGCCATAGTTAATCCGATAACCGTGAGCTGCGTATACATTTCAGATGAGCCCAACCCCGGGAAGGTGAGCATGTTCTATCTGTGTAGCATTGGTTCCAATATTGACCCGCACATCCATGTCAGCCGCGCGCTGGCCGAGCTGCTTGCGAACGTCGGCCCCCTGCGGCTGAGTTCGGTGATCCGCACCAAGCCGGTGGGAATGCACTCCAGCCACGACTTTCTCAACTGCCTGCTGGTGGTGGAGAGCCCGCTCGATGCCGCCAGCCTCAAGCAGCACTTTGTCGCCCTTGAAGTGGCTCACGGCCGGGATCGCAGCGATCCGCTCTGCAAGGTGCACGATCGGCCGCTCGACATCGATATTCTGACCAGCAACAGGAGCGGTGACTTTGCCTCGGCAGAGGTCGATTCCTATCTGGCGGAGCTGCTGGCCGAGCTCTACGGCCATGGCGAGGTGCATGACCCCAAGGTGGCGCTGCAAGTGACGCTCCCCGCCCCGTCGGGCAAGCTCAAACCCGGCAAGGGCTTGCTGACTCGGCAGGTCGGGCTGGGGCCGCTGGTGCTCGGCAACCTATCAGAGGGTGGCCAGCGCGCGCCCGCCATCTACCTTGATGCTGGCCCCCGTCATATAACTGTTCCCCATCAGTAACTGCACCGCCTGCCAGATGGGCTCAAGCCCCCCCTCCCGCGCCAGCGGCGTTTTCGCCAACACCTGCTGGCGCCAGCTCTCGTCATGTTCATCGAGAAACAGGATCGGCCCCGGCTCTATGGTGTTGACCCGCACCGCAGGCGCCAGCTCGCGGGCAAAGCTCATGGCCAGCGAATGGGCTCCCGCCTTGGTCGCCACATAGCTGGCAAAACGGGGGGCCGGGGCATGGATATAGATATCGGTGATGTGAATGATGCTGGCGTTGGGATTGCTGGCCAGCCGGGGGGCCAACGCCCGGTTTAGCTGGAAGGGGGCCGCCATGTGTACCCGGTAGAACTGCTCGAACTGGGCCAGTTGCGCCGCCGGATCAGTTGCCTGCGGCTCGAAGGCCGAAGCGTTGTGGATCACCAGCGCCAGATCCTGATGGGCAGCCAGCACATCGATCAGCTTGCCAACGTCCTCTTCCCGGCCAAAATCCGCCTGCACCAGTTCGACCCCCAGTGCCGCCAGCGTGGCCAGCTCCGGCCGCTCGCTGCGATAACTGCCCGTCACCTGCCAACCCGCCGCCACCAGCTGTTCACAGAGATAAAATCCGAGTCGACGGCCGCAGCCCGTAACCAATGCACGCATACGATCTCCTTTCCCTTTCATGGTCTTGCATGAACGAAGCCCGCCTGCCAGCGGATCACCGCCGATGGCCAGTGCCTATCAATCCCTGCGGCACAAGCCATTGGTCGCGGGCCACCCGCCCGCGCCATAGTGGCGGCATCCCCCTCTTGCGGAGTCACCACCATGCTGAAAGTACACCACCACATGGGTCGCCTGACCCACTCCCTCACTGCCGGACTCGGCCTGACAGAAGCTCTGGATCGCCTGCATCAATCGGGTCTTGGCGGCCTGCCGGTGCTGGATGAGCAGAAACGGCTGATCGGCTTTCTTTCCGAACAAGATTGCATCCCCAGCCTGCTCACCGGCAGCTACCACTGCGATACCCGCACCCGGGTGGAGGATCTGATGAACCGTTCGCCCCTCTCGGTCGGGCCGGATGAGAGCATTCTGGATCTGGCTCGCCAGATGGCCGACGCCAAGCCCAAGATCTACCCGGTGCTGCAACAGGGCAAGGTGATCGGCATCATCAGCCGCCGTCAGGTGATGCAAGCCCTCAACCAGCAGATGAAGGTGTGCCAGCAGACCTAGATCTGGTAACGCCCCTTGTCACCGATATCGAAGTGCAGGGGCATCCGCCACTTGGCCAGCGCCAGCAAGGTCAACAGGGCCCCGCAGACCAGCGCTACCCATGCGGCGGCCCACTCCACCCGCAACCACTCCAGCAGCCATAACGCCGGCAGCAATACGGGCACCAGCTTGATGCCGGGAATGGCGAAGCAAAACTGCTCCTTGAACGCCAGCCCGGAGAGGGTCGCCAACGCAGCCCCCAGCACCAGCGCATCCGGTGCCCCCACCGCTGCCAGGGCCAGTGCGCCCCACCCAAATCCCTGCAGAATCAGGCGAATCCGCTTGTCGTAGATATGCAGCGAGAAGCCGCAGATTGCGCTTGCCACTGCCAGCGACATCAACCATTGTGCCGACGGGAGCAGTGCCATCCCGCTCAGCAGCGCCGCACCGCGGCAAAGCAGCAACAGGGCTGCCGCACTCAAGCCAAGGCGGTAGAGCGAGACGGTCAACTTGTCGATCCCGTCCAGCGGGCTCTCGATTTCAGGATTTGCCATAAACAGTCGCTTCTAACGGATCAGGTGCCATCCAATATACTGGAATCAGGTCTTGGAATATCTTCAAACGGGCTCAGGAGACGTAGTTTGCGTGTGATCCCCCTGTTTTGGTTGCTGTTTCCACTCGGATTGCCCGCCAAAGAGCTGGTGATCTGCGGCACCATGGAGCCCCCGCTCAAGTATCTCGATGCCGATCAGAAACCCCGCGGACTCGATATCGACATCGTCACCGCCATCTTCGACAAGCTGGAGACGCCCTTTCGGATCGAGCTGGCCGACTCCGGCGCCCGCCTCACCCGCAATGCCGAAACCGGCGCCTGCGATCTGGTGATGACCCACTCCTACAAGGCAGAGCGGGAGAGCTATCTCATCTATCCCCAACAGGCCCATCTTCGCCACAGCTGGCACTTCTTCGTGCGCAAGGCGGACCTGATGAAGATCCGCTACGAAACGCTGGCCGATCTCAAGCCCTGGCGCATCGGTGTGACCAAGGATTTCTCCTACACCCCTGAACTGGCAGCGGCCATGACCGACCCTGCCTATCAGTTCCAGGAGATCACCATGAACCAGCTGCAACTGCGCAAACTGCTGGCCGGACGCATCGATACCGTGCCCATGCCGCTGGTCACCGCCTTCACCCAAATCAAGGAGGAGGGGCTGACAGGCAAGGTCGATTACCTGCCCAAACCGCTCAAGAGCAGCCCCTACTTCAACACCTGGGCCCGCGCACGGGCGGATGCACAGACCCCCGCCCTGATGGCGGCCTACGATGCCGAACTGCTGCGCATGAAACGCAACGGCAGCCTCAAGGCCCTCTACGACAAGTACGCCATCCCCTATATCGACCCCTGATCAGGGGTCAGGGTTTAACATCCCGCAGGATCGGGTTTTGCAGTGAAATCAGGGTTTCAGTGGACTGGATCTCGTCGATGGTCTGGATCTTGTTGATCAGCACTATCTGCAGCTCGTCGATGGAGCGGGTCATCACCTTCATGAAGATGCTGTAGTGGCCCGTGGTGTAGTAGGCCTCCACCACTTCGTCCAGCGCCTGCAGCTTGGCCAGTGCCGAGGGGTAATCCTTGGCACTCTTCAGATTGATCCCGATAAAGCAGCAGACGTCGTAACCCAGCTTCTTGGGGTTAACCTGCACCCGTGTCCCCTCGATGATCCCCGCCTGTTTCATCTTCTCCACCCGCACATGGATGGTGCCCGGGCTGACCGCCAGTTGTTTCGCAAGTTCGGCGTAAGGGATCCGCGCATTCTCCATCAGAGCGGTGAGGATGGCCTGATCGAGATTATCGATTCGGTAATTTTCCGGCATTTTTTTGCACTCCCGTTGACGATACCTCATCAAAGAACGGCTTATTTTGAAGAAAAAAATACACAAAGCCTATTTCTATTATCGAATATTGAATTTAGTTAGCATTCCGTTGAAGAATCACCACATCCAACGGGGTTTGAAACAGGAATTCAGCATGAAACAGCACTACATTCGCAGCCAACAGCAGATTAGCTTCGTCAAAGAGATGTTCTCCCGCCAACTCGCCCAACAACTGGGTCTGATGGAGGTGCAAGCACCCATTCTGAGCCGGGTCGGTGATGGCACTCAGGACAACCTCTCTGGCCATGAGAATGCAGTGCAGGTCAAAGTAAAAACTCTGCCGGATCACAGCTACGAAGTGGTTCATTCACTGGCCAAATGGAAGCGCCAGACCCTGGGTCGCTTCGGCTTCGGTCCGGGCGAAGGGATCTACACCCACATGAAGGCGCTGCGTCCGGATGAAGACAAGCTCACCCCCATCCACTCCGTCTACGTGGATCAGTGGGACTGGGAGAAGGTGATGCCGAGCGAGCGCCGCGATCTGGCCTATCTGCAGGAAACCGTGCGCGGCATCTGGGCCGCCATCAAGGCCACCGAGCGCGCAGTCTGCGCCGAACATGAGCTGACCCCCTTCCTGCCAGCCGAGATCCAGTTCCTGCACAGCGAAGAGCTGCTGGCCCGTTACCCGGACCTCGATGCCAAGGGGCGCGAGCGCGCCATCGCCAAAGAGCTGGGGGCCGTATTCCTGATCGGCATCGGCGGTGCCCTCTCCCATGGCGAACGCCACGATGTACGTGCCCCGGACTACGACGACTGGAGCAGCCACAACGAGCTGGGTCTGGCAGGCCTGAACGGTGACATTCTGGTGTGGAACCCGGTGCTGCAAGACAGCTTCGAGATCTCCTCCATGGGGATCCGGGTCGATGCCGAGGCGCTGCGCCGTCAGCTGGCTATCACCGGCGACGAGGATCGCCTGCAGTACGACTGGCACCAGGACCTGCTGGCCGCACGGATGCCGCAGACCATCGGCGGTGGCATCGGCCAATCTCGTCTGGCCATGCTGCTGCTGCAAAAAGAGCATATCGGTCAGGTGCAGGTTGGTGTGTGGCCCTCTGAAATGAAGGCCGCTATCCCGGGCATGCTGTAAACACGTTTATTTCACCGGTCTGGCCTGTGCGCAGTGGCACGCGGGTCAGCCCTGAAGGTGTGTGGCGGTGCGGACTGAACGAGCGCAGTCCGGACATGCTGTAAGTCGCGTGGTCATCCCTGATGGCCCACGGCGAAACCGGGGCTTGCCCCTGCGACCCGCTCAACCCACGCCAGGTCGCGTCACTACATTCCTCCCGGCAATCTTCGGATTGCCGTTTTTTTATGCAGAAAAACTGTGTTCGAACCCGGCTCCGATCTGGCACTGGCGTGGCAACTCCGCCTTTCTGCTGCCGGTACAGTGGCAGGCAAACAACTGATCTACCGCCTCTTCCTGAAGATAGGTGCCGAGCGCCGCCGCCCGCTCTGGGCCGGAGAACTTCAGGTGTAGGCCACCGATGACGGCATGGATCCGCTCATCGCCACACACCTCCTTGGCCCGCGCGATGATGTTTTCGACCCCGGCATGACCGCAGCCAATAAAGATGATGAGCCCCTGCTCACTCTTGTAGGCCAGCGCCGAGTCGTCGCTGATCAGGTCTTTCTCCACCCGTCCGCCCCGCACTATGTAGCCGAGCAGCGAAGGCGCAGCCCGGTTGCGCCGCACAATGCTGCCGAGGAACACCAGACGATCCGAGAGCCACACCGGCTCGGCCGAGCAGTGGGGAAGCAAGCCTCTGGCCGGCAGCGACTCCCGAGCCAGCGCCCACGACAGGCGATAGAGGTTGCGTCGCCAGAAGGGCAGCGACAGGAAGTAGCCCCGCTCGCAAAACACGTCCGGACAGGCGATGAGCGGGATGGGTTTTGGATAGACGGGCAGCGAGCCGACCCCGCCCACATGGTCGTAATGACCGTGAGAGAGCACCACATGGGTGAGCGAGGAGAGCTCGATCCCCATCACGGCGGCGTTGTGGCGCAGCGCCTGGCCACGGCCGCTGTCGAACAGCACCCTGAGGCCGTCACACTCCAGCAGCAGCGCCAACCCTCGCTCGGGCAGACAGTCCGGCAGATGAACGTCGTCATCCACCAAGACGGAAAACTTCAGCATTTCAGTCCCTCAGAAAACAAAACGCAGGCACCAAGCCTGCGTTTTTTATCGACGATCCCGTTACTGGGTCATGGTGAGGCCGTTGCTGTCGGCCCCCAGCACCAGTTTTTTGCCCGGCACGATGCGGCCGGAGAGCAGGGCCTGCGCCAGCGGGTTCTCCACCTTCTGCTGGATCGCCCGCTTGAGGGGTCGTGCCCCGTAAACGGGGTCGAACCCGGCGTGAACCAGCTTGTTGAGCAGCGCTTCGCTCACCTCCACCTCGTAACCCTGAGCCTCGAGACGGCCCATCAGGCTCTTGAGCTGGATGCGGGCGATGGACTTGATGTGCTCCTCGCCGAGCGGATGGAACACCACCGTCTCGTCGATCCGGTTGATAAACTCCGGCCGGAAACTGCGGGTCAGCACATCCATCAGCATGGCCTTCATCTCGTCGTAATCCTTCTCGGAGTGGTGCTCCTGAATCAAATCCGAACCGAGGTTGGAGGTCATGATCACCACCGAGTTGCGGAAATCGACGGTGCGACCCTGACCATCGGTCAGGCGGCCATCATCAAGCACCTGCAACAGGATGTTGAACACATCCGGATGCGCTTTCTCCACCTCGTCCAGCAGGATCACCGAGTAGGGACGACGGCGCACAGCCTCGGTCAGATAACCACCCTCTTCATAACCCACGTATCCGGGAGGCGCCCCCACCAGACGGGCCACGCTGTGTTTCTCCATGAACTCGGACATATCGATCCGCACCATGGCATCCTGGGTATCGAACAGGAACTCCGCCAGCGCCTTGCACAGCTCGGTCTTGCCCACCCCGGTGGGCCCCAGGAACAGGAAGGAGCCGATGGGGCGATTCGGATCGGAGAGACCGGCACGGGAGCGACGAATGGCGTTGGAGACCGCATCGACCGCCTCTTCCTGGCCAATCACCCGGCTGTGCAGCTGATCTTCCATCCGTAGCAGCTTGTCGCGCTCCCCTTCCAGCATGCGGGCGACCGGAATACCGGTCCAGCGGGCCAAGACGTCTGCAATCTCCACATCGGTGACGCGGTTGCGTAGCAGACTGGTCTCCTGCATCTCCGCCTGAGTGGCGAGATCCAGCTGTTTCTCCAGCTCCGGAATGCGGCCATATTGCAGCTCGGACATCCGGCCCAGGTCGCCTGCGCGGCGCGCCACGTCGAGATCCTGACGGGCCTGCTCGAGGGCCGCCTTGATATGCTGGGTGCCGGCAAGGGCGGCCTTCTCGGCCTTCCACACCTCGTCCAGCTCGTTGTATTCCCGATCCTTCTCGCCAATCTCCTGATTGATCAGCTCCAGACGCTTGCGGCTGGCGTCGTCGTCCTCTTTCATCAGCGCCTGCTGCTCCAGCTTGAGCTGGATGATGCGCCGCTCGAGGCGATCGAGCGCCTCGGGCTTGGAGTCGATCTGCAACCGGATGCTGGCTGCCGCCTCATCGATAAGGTCGATAGCCTTGTCCGGCAACTGGCGATCCGCAATGTAGCGGTGCGACAGCTGGGCCGCCGCCACGATGGCGGGGTCGGTGATCTGCACATGGTGGTGCAGCTCGTAACGCTCTTTCAGGCCACGCAGGATGGCGATGGTATCTTCGACTGTCGGCTCTTCCACCAGCACCTTCTGGAAGCGACGCTCGAGGGCAGCATCCTTCTCGATGTACTGACGGTACTCATCCAGGGTGGTGGCGCCGACGCAGTGCAGGTCGCCACGGGCCAGCGCAGGTTTCAGCATGTTGCCCGCGTCCATGGCCCCTTCGCCCTTGCCGGCGCCGACCATGGTATGCAGCTCGTCGATAAAGAGGATGACGTTGCCCTCCTCCTTGGCGAGATCGGTCAGTACAGCCTTGAGCCGCTCTTCAAACTCGCCGCGATACTTGGCACCGGCCACCAGCGCCCCCATGTCCAGCGACAGCACCCGCTTGTTCTTCAGCCCTTCCGGCACTTCACCGTTGATAATGCGCTGGGCCAGCCCCTCGACGATGGCGGTTTTACCGACACCGGGAGCACCGATCAGCACGGGGTTGTTCTTGGTACGGCGTTGCAGCACCTGAATGGTACGGCGGATCTCGTCATCACGGCCGATCACCGGGTCGAGCTTGCCGATTTCGGCCCGCTCGGTCAGATCGATGGTGTACTTCTCCAGCGCCTGACGGTTCTCCTCGGCGTTGGCATCTTCCACCTTCTTGCCGCCCCGCACCTTGTCGATGGCCGCTTCGAGTTTTTCCTTGGTCAGCCCCTGGGCGCGCAGCAGCTCACCCAGCGTTCCCTTGTCGTCGAGGGCAGCCAGCACGAACAGTTCTGAGGAGATGAACTGATCCTTGCGCTGCTGGGCCAGTTTGTCGCAGACGTTGAGCAGGCGGCCGAGGCCGTTAGAGAGCTGCACGTCCCCTTCCACACCGCTGACGCGCGGCAGGCGATCCAGCTCCTCACCGAGGCGGGAGCGCAGGGCGTTGATATCCATCCCGGTCAGGGTGAGCAGCGGACGGATAGAGCCGCCATCCTGATTGACCAGTGCGGTCATCAGGTGAACGGGTTCGATGAATTGGTGGTCACGACCCAGCGCAAGAGACTGGGCATCGGAAATAGCAATCTGGAATTTGCTGGTAAGGCGATCGAGGCGCATTGCACTCCCCCTTCAAACAGGCAGACGCCGCTTGCGCGGCAAACAACATAACTTTCTGAGATGAAAGATGAGGTCCGTACGGGCTATTTCAAGGGCATGGGCTGGTTATTTTTTCTGCAAAGCGGGGAGAGGGCAGGATCCCCGCCTATCTCATACGGATCTGTTCTTGAGAGAGACGGGCTATTACTTGGCGGGTGATTGCTTAGCGGGCCAACCAGATGAGGGAGGCCATCCGGCCGGTCTGGCCGTCGCGACGATAGGAGTAAAACTGCTCGCTATCGCTGAAGGTGCAGTATTCGCCGCCATAGACGGCGGTAACGCCGGCACGGGCGAGGCGCAACCGCGCCAGCTGGTAGATATCCGCCAACCATTTGCCGTCGTTGGCGGAAGGCACGAAAGCCGCGACCGCTTCAGCCTGCTCCGCCATAAAGGCTTCGCGCACCTCGCCACCCACTTCAAATGCAGTGGGGCCGATGGCCGGGCCCATCCAGGCCAGGATCTCACCCGGCTCACAGCCCATGGCCGCGATACTCGCCTCCAGCACGCCCTCTTTCAGTCCACGCCAGCCAGCATGGGCAGCTGCGACCACAGTACCCGCCCGATCGCAGAACAGCACCGGCAGACAGTCAGCAGTCATTACGATGCAGGCCTGATCCGCCTCATGGGCGCAGGCGGCATCGGCATCCGGTGCTTGCTGATAATGGCTGCTGACCGGATGAACCACGGTGCCATGCACCTGATTAAGCCAGTTGAGGGGCCCCGGGATGGCGGCCGCCTGCTGCAAGCGAGCACGATTGGCCTCGACTCGCACCGGTTCATCCCCCACATGGGCGCCCAAATTGAGACCGGCAAAGACCCCTTCACTGACGCCGCCATCCCGGGTGGTCGACAACGCCCTGACACACGCCGGGGCTGGCCAGTCGGGTTCGATCCATTTCATCTGTGACTCCTTCAATTCACCGATATAAAAACGGGGCTCCTGCAAGGGAACCCCGTTTGGCATCTGTTCGGGCCGGATGACGCCAGAAACCGACGCAGCAGGCCCTATCGCATCAGTTCCAGACTAAATCATCCGGATTGGCGAGAGTATCCGCGCGCAGCACTTCCATCAGCTCCACCATGTCTTGCGGTGTAGCTGAATGCCACTGCATCACTTCACCCGTGATGGGGTGAGCCAGTTGCAGCATGGTGGCATGCAGCGCCTGACGGTTGAAGTTGCGCAGTGCCTGAGTCAGCTCGGGGGTCGCGTTGCGCAGCGGGCGCAGACGGCCACCGTAAGCGGGATCGCCCACCAGCGGGTGCTTGATGTGGGCCATGTGGACACGGATCTGGTGGGTACGGCCGGTCTCCAGACGCAGACGCAGACGGGTGTGGCCACGGAACTTCTCGTGAACCCGGTAGTGAGTCACGGAGGGGCGGCCATTGGGCACCACGGCCATGTGGGTACGCTGGGTCGGGTGACGGCCGATGGGCGCATCAACAGTGCCACCTGCGGTCATATGACCGATGGCGATCGCTTCGTACTCACGGGTGATCTGGCGCGCCTGCAGCGCTTCCACCAGATGGGTCTGGGCGGGTACGGTTTTGGCAACCACCATCAAACCTGTGGTGTCTTTATCCAGACGGTGCACGATACCGGCACGAGGTACCTCGGCAATGCCGGGGTAGCGGTGCAGCAGGGCGTTGAGGATGGTGCCATCCGGCGTGCCTGCGCCCGGGTGAACCACCAGACCGGCCGGTTTGTCGATCACCAGAATGTGTTCATCTTCATAAACAATGTTGAGCTCGATATCCTGGGCATCCCAGCGAGTATCATCTTCCAGCTCGACATTCACATGCACCTGCTGCCCGGCCAGAATCTTCTCGCGCGGGGTGTTGGCAACCTGACCGTCCAGGGTCACTCTGTCCTGTAAAATCCACTCCTTGATGCGGGTGCGGGAGTAGTCTGGAAACAATTCGGCCAGGGCCTGGTCGAGTCGCTGCCCGAATTGGTGATCCTGGAATTCGCCTGTCAGTTCAATATGCTGGCTCATGTATGGTCTCTTGAGCGGGGGGTATCAATTCGAAATAATCCGGGTATTCTAGCTTTTCTTTTAGCCAAGCATAACGGATACTTTGCCAATTTCGTGGAAATGGACCGGATGTTGTTGATGGGAAAGAAGTCTCACCTGCTGATGTCGCTCGCCTTGGTCGCTACCTTGATCACAGGCTGTTCCAGCACCAAACCCAAGGTACCCGACGAACCGCCGGAGACCCTGTACCAGAAAGCACGCCTCAAACTGGATGTTGGCAATTACGTGCAAGCCACTGAATTGCTGGAGGCTTTGGACTCTCGCTACCCGTTCGGTGCCTACTCCAACCAGGTGCAGCTTGACCTCATCTATGCCTACTACAAGCAGGATGATACCGCTCAGGCGATCGCCAATATCGACCGTTTTATCCGCCTCAATCCGGCGCATAAAAACATCGATTACGTCTTCTATATGCGCGGCCTGACCAACATGGCGGCGGATTACAACTTCTTCCAGAGCCTGTTCGGCATCGGTCGTGACGACAAAGACCCGGCTTATGCCCGTCAGGCATTCCAGGACTTCAAGACCCTGTTGCAGAACTACCCTAACAGCGTCTATGCCGCCGATGCCCGCGCTCGCATGATTGGCCTGAAGAATCGTCTGGCCCGATATGACCTGAGCGTGGCCGAGTATTACGTGAAGCGTGATGCACTGGTCGCGGCCGCCAACCGGGCCAAGCTGATTGTCGAAACCTACCCCGACACAGCCGAAACCGAGAAGGCACTGGAGATCATGGTCGAGTCTTACGACTCTCTGAAGATGCCGCAGCTGGCCAAGCATGCCCGCGAAGTGCTGGCCAAGAACTACCCGGAGAACCGCCTCGGCCGTGGCTGAGTGATACGGATAAACCGGTAACAAAAAACCGATGCCTTGGCATCGGTTTTTTTATCGCTGCAATTTACCCTCAGCTATTACCCGCAGGGGCTCTGCAGAGCTGGGGCAACGTAACGGCGCCTTCCCAACGCCGTCCGTCATCGCAACGCTTACTTCGCGACGTTACCCGCCACGTTCAGGGCATCCCAGGTGCGGGAGAAGGGCGGCGCATAGGCAAAGTCCAGCATGCCGAGCTGTTCGGTGGTCATCCCCATGGTGATGGCCACCGCCAGCGCGTCGATGCGGTGGACCGCCCCCTTGCGACCGAGGATCTGACCCCCCAGCAGCCGCTTGCTGCCCGCCTCATAGACCAGCTTGACGTGGATGTCGGACTGACCCGGGCAGTAGTTGGTGTGGCACTTGTCCTTGATCACCACGGTGCGATAGTCGATGCCCATCGCCCTGGCTTCCTGCTCGGAAAGACCGGTACGGCCCGCCTCCAGCCCCAGCACCTTGAGCGCCGCAGAACCGAGGGTACCCGGGAACTCCTGCTCGGCACCGGCCAGGTTCTCACCCACCATGCGGCCCAGCTTGTTGGCGATGGTGGCGAGCGGCACATAGACCTGCTGCTGCTTCACGCTATGCCAGACGCTGGCACAATCACCGGCCGACCAGACGTTGGCCAGCGAGCTGCGCCCCTGACGATCCACCTTGATGGCGCCGTTGCCGAGTCGCTCGATACCGGTATCGGCCAGAAACTCGGTGTTGGGCTTGACCCCGGTGCAGACCACCACGATATCGGCCTCGTACTCGCCCTGGCTGGTTCGCACGCCGGTCACCCGGCCATCCCCCAGCAGCGCTTCAACCCGCTCGCCAAGATGGAGGGAGACTCCCTGCTCGCGCAGTTCTGTTTCGATATGCTGGGTGATCTCGCCATCAAACGCATCGGGGATGACCCGATCCGCCAGCTCGATAAGACGCACCTCTTTGCCTTGATGGACCAGCGCCTCTACCACCTCCAGCCCGATAAAGCCGGAGCCAATCACCACAGCGCGGCGATTGTTCTTGTCTTGAACCGCAGCTTTGAGCGCAAGCCCGTCGGCCATCCGGCGCAGACCGAATACCCCTTGCTGCAGCAAACCGGGGATGGGGGGCATCACTTCGCGGGCACCGGTGGCGATCATCAGCCGATCGTAGCGGTCGGTGAAGGTGTCGCCGTTGTGCTCTACCACCAGAGTCTGGGCCGCCGCATCGACGCTCAATACCCGATGGCCAATCTTGACCTCGATCCCCTTGGCGGCGAACTGCTCGGGGGTGAACTCGGCCATGTAGCCAGGCTCCTGAAACTCGTCACCGACGAAGTAAGGCAGGCCGCAGGCACCGAAAGAGATCACTTCGGAGGCCTCATACACCACGATCTCGGCCTCTCTGGCCAGACGGCGCGCCTTGGCGGCCGCGCTCATACCGGCGGCTTCGCCACCGATGATCAGAATTCTCATTGTTTTTTCCTCTCAATGGCGCAGGGAGGGCATGCCCTCCCTGCGGTCTATGACGGGAAAGGGTCACCCCTTTCCACGCCCAGATCAACCAACAGCAAATCAGACGGTGGACTCTTCGCCGTCCAGACTCACTTCGTGATCGCTGTTGAACACATGCATGTCGGTTTCGCCCATCAGGCGGCTGGTGACAGTCCCTGCTGTGATGGAGCCGGAGACGTTCAGGGCGGTACGGCCCATGTCGATCAGCGGCTCGATGGAGATCAGCAGACCGGCCAGCGCCACCGGGAAGTCCAGCGCGGAGAGCACGATCAGCGCGGCAAAAGTAGCGCCGCCGCCAATCCCGGCCACCCCGAAGGAGCTAACGGTGATGATGGCGATCAGGGTCATGATAAAGCCGGGATCCATCGGGTTGACCCCGACGGTCGGGGCAATCATCACTGCCAGCATGGCCGGATAGATACCGGCGCAGCCGTTCTGACCGATGGTGGAACCGAAGGAGGCGGCGAAGTTGGCGATCCCCTCAGGAATACCCAGCGACTTGGTCTGGGTCTGCACGTTCATCGGGATGGAGCCCGCACTGGTGCGCGAGGTGAAGGCAAAGGCCAGCACCGGAGTGATCTTCTTGAGGAAGCGCAGCGGATTGATGCCGACCATGCTCACCAGCAGCAGGTGCACGGCAAACATGATGGCGATAGCGCCGTAAGAGGCCATCACAAAGCTGAGCAGGTTGAGAATATCCGCATAGTTGGAGCCGGAGACCACCTTGGTCATCAGCGCCAGCACGCCGAACGGGGTCAGGCGCAGCACCAGAGTCACCATTCGCATCACGATGGCATGAGCCACAGCCACGAAGTGGCTGAAGCTGGCGAAGATCTCCGGCTTCTTGCGGGCGATGCCGGTAGCGGAGAGGCCGATGAAGATGGAGAAGATCACCACGGCGATGGTGGAGGTCTTGCGCGCCCCGGTCATGTCGAGGAAGGGGTTGGCCGGAATGAACTCCAGCATCATCTTGGCAAACGACATGCTCTCGACGCTGCCGAGGGTGGTCTGCAGCGCGGCGCCACGGGCGCTTTCGGCGGCACCGGAGGTGAGCCCTTCAGCAGTCAGGCCAAACAGGTTGGACATCAGGATGCCCGCCCCGGCGGCGATGGCGGTGGTGAAGATCAACACGCCTATGGTCATGGCGCTGATCTTGCCAAGGGCGGTACCGCCGTTGAGCTTGAGGATGGCGCTGATGATGGAGACCATGATGAGCGGGATGATGATCATCTGCAGCAACTTCACATAGCCGCTACCCACGATATCCAGATAGTCGATGGTCTGAACAATGACGGACGAACCGGCACCGTAAAGCAGTTGCAACGCGGCGCCGAACAGAATACCGAGCCCCAGACCGGCAAATACCCGGCGGGTGAAGCTCACATGTTTTTCCTGTAACCGGTAGAGAAAGAACAGCAAGATGGCGGCGATGGCCAGATTGCCGATAACGCTAAATGTCATGGTATGACTCCCCAAAAAGCGGGCTTGGGCCCGAGAAACAAGAGCAAGCGCCATGCTTGCCCTGGCAACCGTGTCAGACGGTCTGCGCCGTCGTGACAAGAACAAGGGGGTCTATCGCCCCCTTGTCACAGATTCACTGCTTCTGCTGTTTCGCTCGCATGATGTTGATGATTTCAATGTCGGTATCCAGCATCCCCTCTTTGGAGAGGCGGCCCAGATTGGCGATGGTCTGGTCCACATCATCGGAAACGATCCCCTCGCTCTGGGGGACATGCAGGTTGTTGATGGCCATCAGCGAAGACTTTACCGCCGCCGAGGTGGAAGTGGAGACCTTCATGGAGCAGGCGCTGCCCGCGCCGTCGCAGATGATGCCGGAGACATCGCCAATCATGTTGTTGATGCAGTGGCTGATCTGCTGATACTGGCCGCCCAGCAGCCAGGTAATGGCGGCACCGGCACCCATGGCGGCGGTACTGGCGGCGCAGAGGGCCGACAGCTTGTTCTGATAGGTCTTGATGTAGATGGCCACCAGATGGCTCATCACCAGCGCCCGGGTCAGCTGCTCGTCGCTCGCCTTGAGGAAGCGGGCAGCCGCGACCACCGGCATGGTGGCGGCAATGCCCTGATTGCCAGAACCGGAGTTGGACATGGCGGGCAGCATGGCGCCATCCATCCGTGCATCGGAGGCGGCGGAGGAGAGGCGCATCGCCAGGGTCATCAGGTCATCGGAGAGCAGCTTGCGCTCCACCTGCTCGGTGAGGATCTTGCCAATCTTCAGGCCGTAACCCTGCAACCCTTCGTCCGCCAGCGCCTGATTCATGGTGGCGGCCTCGCGGATAAAGTCGATCTCCGCCAGCGGCACTTCCAATGCAAAATCGACGATCTCCCGCAGGGTCATGGTCGGTTTGGCGGATTTGGCTGGCTGGATCTGCACGCCGGGGGCACTGGCCTGCTCCATCAGCACCTCGCCATCCTTCTCCATCAGGATGATGCGGGTGTGGTCGGTACAGATCACCACCCGGGCACTGTGCCCTTCAACTTCGGCCAGCACCTCGGCATAGAGCACGTCCGGCACATCCTTCACATCCACCTTGATCACCGGCAGCAACGTCTTGGCCGCTTCCACCTGTTCTGGTGTGAGGGTCTTGAGCACCTCCAGCCCGGCATCGGGATTGCCCCCTGTGATGCCGACCGCAGCGGCCACCGGCAGACCGATCATGCCGGTGCCCGGCACCCCGACCCCCATGCCGTTCTTGAACAGATTGCCACTGACCCAGACGCTGATGCGGGTCGGAGTCTCCCCCAGCAGCTTGCGGCAGTTGGCCGCCGCCAGCGCCACCGACATCGGCTCGGTGCAGCCCAGGGCCGGCACCACTTCACGCTTGAGCAGGGTAATAAAGTCGGTCCATTGTGCTTTCATCGCAGTGTTTCTCATGTTCAGGGTGCCCGCAGGCAGTTATTGCTTGTTCAGATCCGCCTTGTGATTGCGGATATGCAGATAAACAGTATGACGGGAGATGCCGAGCATCCGGGCAACCAGCTGGGCCGCCTCCTTGATCTCGAAGATCCCCATGTCGAAGAGCCGGGTCACTATCTCCTTGTTGCGCACCGTGCAGGAGAGCGAATCGTCCCGATCCACCTTCTCAATCACCTGGGTCACCAGATCATCCACCGAGCTGGCAAAGGTCTCGTTGTTGAGCGGAGCCGGTGCCGCGGGCAGCGCAAAAGTATCGAGCAGGCAGCCAAGGGAGGTATCCAGACTGAAGTTCACGCAGAGCATACCGATGGGCTTGCCCTGCCGGTTGCTGATGGTGATGGAGGAGGACTTCATCAGCGTCCCGTCGCGGGTACGGCTGAAGTAGCTGCTCCACTGGCTGCCCGCCTCCCCCTGCAAGCGGTTGAGGGCAAAGTCGGTGACCGGCGCCCCCTCCCGACGACCGGTGACATGGCCGTTGGCAATCTTGATGACCGATGCATCCAGCGTATCGAACGCATGCAACACCACCTCGCACCCTGCGCCAAACAGCACGGCCAGCGCCTCGACCGCGGGCTCGAAACTGGCGATCAGATGACGTTCTTCATCCGTTAACGAATTGATCTGGTCAGTGGTGGCTGCTGTGGACATATATGAGTAACTTTGAGTAAACCGCAGTTGATTCTACTATCAACAAGATCAACTAATGTTGAGCGGCATCCCCTTTTTGCTCGCCATTATGCCCACCTTTTAACAAAGTGCGACAAATTGTGAAGCGGCGCACAGCAGGGCGGCAACTCAGAGGTGATAGCGGGCCAGCAGTTGCTTGTAGGCGGGAGTCTGTTTGAACGCCTTGAGGGCAGAGGAGAAACGGATAGCCAGCTGGTCGTGGCCGGGCTTGTGGGTAAACGCGAGGAAGTTGCGGTTGTCGTCGGTCAGCAGGCGCGAGCCGTGGCTCACCTGATCCTGCAGCCCCTGGGTATGCAGCAAATAGCGACCGACCCGCTCGTTGAGCACCACCCCATCCAGCCGACCGGCCATCATCAGATGCAGCTGTTTGATGGCATTCCCCTCCCCCGTCATCGGCATCCGGATCACCCCGGGATCGGTCAGAAAATCGGGACTGTAGGCATAATCTTCCTGAATACCTATCCGCAGACCCTTGAGGTCGGAGAGCTGCTTGAAATCCACTGGGCGAGCCGTCGGATAGAAGAGCACTTCACCGCTGTAAGAGAGCGGCTCATCGGGGTAGTGGAGCCAGTGCTGGCGGGAAGGTTCAAAGAAGACATCGAGCACCGCATCCCCCTGCCTGAGACGGGCCTGCTGCAGAACCCGCTTCCAGGGCAGCACCCTGATTTCGGTGCGATAACCCATCTGGCGCAACACGGTACAGGCCAGATCGAGATCGGCGCCAGCCAGCTCGCCATTGTCACCACGCATCACATAAGGGGGCCACAGTTCGGTCAGCAGCGTCAGAGTCGGCGGCTCGTCCGCCGCTACGGCCGAACCAGCACCAAACAGGAAGGCCAGTAGCCAGCCGTACAACCCGATCCTTCGCCAACCCTGACACCACATCATGGAGATCCCTCATGGTCCGTATGGATTGAGGATATACAAGGGATGAGCAATAAAAAAGGAGGCCGAAGCCTCCTTGATATCCACTCTCTGAATGGCACTTACAGTGCTTTCAGGATTGCCTCGACGCTGGCCTTGGCATCGCCAAACAGCATCTGGGTATTTTCCTTGAAGAACAGCGGGTTCTGGACACCGGCGTAGCCAGTGTTCATGGAACGCTTGAAGCCGATGACGTTCTGCGCTTTCCATACTTCCAGCACCGGCATACCGGCGATCGGGCTGCCCGGATCTTCCATCGCGGCCGGGTTGACGGTGTCGTTGGCACCAATCACCAGCACGGTGTCGGTATCGGCGAAGTCGTCGTTGATCTCGTCCATTTCCAGAACGATGTCATACGGGACTTTCGCTTCCGCCAGCAGCACGTTCATGTGGCCAGGCAGACGACCGGCAACCGGGTGGATACCGAAGCGCACCTTGACGCCACGATCACGCAGCTTCTGGGTGATTTCAGCCACCGGATACTGGGCCTGCGCCACCGCCATACCGTAGCCCGGGGTGATGATGACGGAGCTGGAGTTCTTCAGCAGGTCAGCCACTTCCTCGGCGCTGGTTTCGCGGTATTCGCCCATCTCCTGATCAGCCGTGGAGGCTACGCCGTCGGAGCCGAAGCCACCGGCGATCACGGAGATGAAGGAGCGGTTCATCGCCTTGCACATGATGTAAGAGAGGATCGCACCGGAGGAACCCACCAGAGCGCCGGTGACGATCAGCAGGTCGTTGGAGAGCATGAAGCCCGCCGCTGCCGCCGCCCAACCGGAGTAGGAGTTCAGCATGGAAACTACCACCGGCATGTCGGCGCCACCGATGGAGGCAACCAGATGCCAGCCGAAGGCGAAGGCGATCAGGGTCATCACCAGCAGGGCGAAGGTAGAGCCGCCCGCGTTGACGAAGTAGACCATCAGCGCCAGCGAGGCGACCACGGCCAGCAGGTTCAGCTTGTGGCGGTGCGGCAGCATCAGCGGCTTGGAGGAGATCAGACCACGCAGTTTGCCGAAGGCAACCACGGAACCGGTAAAGGTTACGGCACCAATGAAGACGCCCAGGAAGATCTCGACCAGGTGGATGTTCAGCATGGCGCCGGTCAGGTGCTCGACCTGAGCAACGCTGTTGGCCTGCTCGAACGCCGCACGGGCGGCTGCCAAGGTGGCATCCAGGTTGGAACCGACGGAGACGACGACCTCAGCAGGTGCAGAGGGGTGCAGATCGATGAAGCTGTTGAAGCCCACCAGCACTGCCGCCATACCCACGAAGCTGTGCAGCACGGCCACCAGCTCGGGCATCTCGGTCATTTCGACCTTGAGTGCCAGACGCACGCCGATGGCACCGCCGATCACCATGGCCAGGATGATCCAGTGAACGCCACTGGTCTCCGGGTTGAATACGGTGGCGAGCAGGGCGATAGCCATACCCGCGATACCGAACAGGTTGCCATGCTTGGCCGTTTCTTGCTTCGACAGTCCCGCGAGACTGAGGATGAAGAGCACGGCGGCAACGATATAGGATGCTGTTACCAGTCCTTGAGACACGTTAAACCCCCTTAATCCTTACGGAACATCTTCAGCATGCGCTGAGTGACGGTGAAGCCGCCGAAGATGTTGATACTGGCAATCAGCACGGCGATGAACGCCAGCACGGTGACCAGAGTCGACCCTTGCCCGATCTGCAGCAGGGCACCGACCACGATAATGCCGGAGATGGCATTGGTGACCGACATCAGCGGCGTGTGCAGGGCGTGCGATACGTTCCACACCACGTAGTAACCAACCACACAGGCCAGGATGAATACGGTGAAGTGGGAGAGGAAGGCTGCCGGGGCAACGGACGCAATCCAGCCGAAGGCGGCGATGCCGAGAGCACCGAACACGAACTTCTTGTTGGAAGGCTTGGCCTCTTCCTTCTTGGCTGCCGGTTTGGCGGCGGCCGGTTTCTGCGGGGCAGCAGAGACGGAGATGGCGGGCGGCGGGAAGGTCACTTCACCGGCCTGGATCACCGTCATGTTGCGCTGAACCACGTCTTCGAAGTCGATGGCAACGTTGCCGTCCTTCTCCTTGCACATCAGCTTCATCAGGTTGACCAGGTTGGTACCGTAGAGCTGGGAGGATTGGGCAGGCAGACGACCCGGCAGATCGGTGTAACCAATCACCTTGACGCCGTTGTCGGTGACATGCAGCTCACCTGGCACTGTGTATTCACAGTTACCGCCAGCCTGAGCGGCCATGTCCACGATGACGGAGCCCGGCTTCATGCTGTCGACCATCTCTTTGGTGATCAGCTTGGGAGCCGGCTTGCCCGGGATCAGGGCGGTGGTGATGATGATGTCCACCTCTTTGGCCTGCTGGGCGAACAGCTCCATCTCGGCCTTGATGAACTCATCGGACATGACTTTGGCGTAACCATCGCTGGATGCACCGTCTTCGCCACCGAAGTCCAGCTTGAGGAATTCCCCACCCATGGATTCGATCTGCTCGGCCACTTCCAGACGGGTATCGAACGCACGCACGATGGCACCGAGGGAACCGGCAGTACCGATGGCAGCCAGACCGGCCACACCGGCACCGATCACCAGTACCTTGGCAGGCGGCACTTTACCGGCTGCGGTGATTTGACCGGTGAAGAAGCGACCGAACTGGTGCGCAGCTTCAACCACGGCGCGATAGCCACCGATGTTGGCCATGGAGGAGAGGGCATCGAGGGACTGGGCACGGGAGATCCGCGGCACCATATCCATCGCCATCACATTGATGTTGCGCTCGGACAGCTTCTTGACCAGCTCAGGGTTTTGGGCCGGCCAGATGAAGCTCACCAGAGTGGCGCCATCTTTAATTTGTGCGATCTCGGCATCGGTCGGCGCATTGACCTTGAAGATAAGGTCGGCTTGCCAGACATTCGGCACCACGCTGGCACCGGCAGCCTCGAAGGCGGCATCATCGAAGCTGGCCGACAGGCCTGCGCCGGTCTCGATGGCGACCTCGAAGCCGAGCTTTTTCAGCTGCTCGACGGTAGCCGGGGTCGCTGCGACCCGGGTCTCACCGGCGAGACTCTCTCTCGGTATTCCAATCTGCATGACTATTCCCTGATGGTTAATAAACAATCGCTGCCCAGTGTCTCACTTCTGACGAAACAAGACATGACCAAAGTGCAGGTCCAGGGCTCTTTGTTATGAAAATCAGTAGGCTTTACCTCAACCTCCTGTCATGGTCAGGCCCCCGCTTTTCAGGCGCGAAGGTGATTAGTATCAAATTTTGGAGTTTTATTACAACCGCAGTCCCGACGGCACTCGTACAGAATTCAGCCCATCCCTGGCTACGATTAAAAAAAACAAACCAAATTAGAGGCTTATACCAGTAAAAACGGCTGAAAAAAGTGATCCAACCAGTCAAAAAAAATGTTTTACCGGCCCTCTATCTTAGCGTTTTTTGTTCTTACGAAATCCGCTTTCGTCTCACTTCTCGCAGCGAAACGCCGAAAAGTAACATTTTCCCAACAAAAGCGGGGCCGCTCAGCCGCCAGATGGCGGGAGAGGGCCCCGGCAATTCAATCGTTTCGCCCGTTTGGCACCGATTGGCGGCCCTTACCAGGCCGCTTCATAAATATGCTGGCTCTGCACCAGATCGATGTCGCCGTGCTCGCCGATGGCAGTCATACCGTGCTCCCCCAGCTTGCCGATCAGGGTGTCGATACCCAGATCTTTCAGACCGTAGTCGCGCAGTCGGGTCTTGACCCCCATCTGCTCGAAGAAGTCGCGGGTCGCGGCGATGGCATCATCGATGCGCTCCGCTTCGCTGCCGCTGTTCAAGCCCCACACCCGATCTGCGTATTGCAGCAGCTTGGCATGTTTCTGTTTGCGCTTGGCCTGCAGCAGGGCAGGCAGCACCACCGCCAGAGTCTGGGCGTGGTCGAGGCCGTGCAGGGCAGTCAGCTCGTGACCCAGCATATGGGTGGCCCAATCCTGCGGCACACCGGCGCCGATCAGGCCGTTCAACGCCATGGTGGCGCTCCACATGATGTTGGCGCGCACCTCATAGTTGTGCGGTTCGGCCAGCGCCTTGGGGCCCTCTTCGATCAGGGTCAGCAGCAAGCCTTCAGCGAAGCGATCCTGCACCTTGGCATTGACCGGATAGGTGAGGTACTGCTCCACGATGTGGACAAAAGCATCCACTACCCCGTTCGCCACCTGACGCTCGGGCAGGGTGTAGGTGAGCACCGGATCCAGCACGGCGAAGCGCGGCATCACGAACGGCGAGAAGAAGTGCACCTTGTCGCCACTGCTGCGACGGGTGATGACCGCGCCCATGTTCATTTCGGAACCGGTCGCCGGCAGGGTCAGCACGGAACCAAGCGGGATGGCGGAACGCACTTCGCTGCCGACGGTCTCGAGAATGTGCCAGGGATCCTTGGCCAGATCGTAGTGCGCGGCAGCAGCGATAAACTTGGTGCCATCGAGCACGGAACCACCACCAACGGCGAGCAGGAAGTCGACCCGCTCGGCACGAGCCAGCTCCACGGCCCCTATCAGGGTCTCGTAGGCCGGGTTCGGTTCGATGCCGCCAAATTCAAACAGGGTCATGCCAGCCAGCTCGTTACGGATCTGCTCCAGCAAGCCGCTGCGTACCACGCTGCCGCCGCCATAGGTGATCATGACGCGGGCATCGCTCGGGAGCTGCTCGCGCAACTGGGCGATCTGCCCTTGGCCGAACAGGATTTTGGTCGGGGTATGGAGAGTAAAGTTGTTCATCGACATTGCCTTCTTCTGATAGTCAGGGCGGCTTGGCCGCGAAATCGTGATTGCATTTTTCTCCAGAACAACCCTACCATCAAGACAACATCCTGCTTGATTCTTGCCTATTTCTACAAAGCAGCAAAAACTGGAACTGTCCAATCAAAGAGCGCCCATGCAAAACCGTTACAGCGACCTCGCAACCAGATTGACCCGCCACGTCACCGCCCCCGGCATCACCCCATCACCTGTGAAACAGGTCAACCTCATCTATACCACCGAACACCATGGCCGCACCCCGGTGCTCTACCAACCGCGGATGATCGTAATCCTGCAGGGGCACAAGGTGGGTTATCTGGCGGATCAGGTGTTTCGCTACGACCCCAACCACTATCTGCTGATGACCCTGCCGCTGCCCTGCGAGTGCGAGTGCTTCGCCTCCCCCGAGCAGCCGCTTATCGGTTTTACCATCGAGATCGATCTGGTAACCCTGCAAGAGCTGCTGCTGGAGCTGGGCGATGCCCTGCCCGCCCCCGCGCCGCAAAAGAGCGGCGTCCACTCGGTCCCCCTGTCGGAAACCATGTTCTGCGCCGCCGAGCGACTGATCGAGCTGATGGACAACCCGCTGCACGCCAGGGTGCTGGGGCCGCAGACGGTGCGGGAGATGCTGTTCCACGCCCTCACCGAGGGGGGCGGCCCGGCGCTGCAGGCGCTCGCCAATCGCCACAACCATGTGGGCCAGATCGCCCGGGTGCTGCGTATGATAGAGTCCCGTTATGCCGACAACCTCACCATGGAGGAGCTGGCGCGGGAGGTGAACATGAGCGTCTCCGCCTTTCACCACCACTTCAAGGCGGTCACCGCAACCTCGCCGCTGCAGTACATCAAGTCGTTTCGCCTCCACAAGGCGCGGATGATGATGCTGCACGACGGCATCAAGGCGGGCACCGCGGCGGCCAGAGTCGGTTACGAGAGCAACTCCCAGTTCAGTCGGGAGTACAAGCGCTTCTTCGGCAGCACGCCGACGGATCAGGCCTCCCGCTTCCGGGATGGTCAGCTGCGCATCATCGAGGGATAACAACAGAGGGATTACTTATGCGTTCACTGCTTTGCCTGTTCACCGCTTTACTGCTGACGGCCTGTACCGGGATTGCCGACGGCATTCGCCCCGTCACCGGCTTCCAGCTCGACCGCTATCTTGGCACCTGGTATGAGATTGCCCGCCTCGACCACAGCTTCGAGCGGGGGCTGGAGCAGGTGAGCGCCACCTACAGCCTGCGTGACGATGGCGGCGTCAAGGTGCTCAACCGCGGCAAGCAGAGCGATGGCAGCTGGCGCGAGGCCGAGGGCAAGGCCTACTTCGTCGGCAGCCCTGACGAGGCGCGGCTCAAGGTGAGCTTCTTCGGCCCCTTCTACGGCGGCTACAACGTCATCGATCTCGACCCCGATTACCAGCTCTCGCTGGTGACCAGCTACAACCACGACTACCTCTGGATCCTCTCCCGCTCCCCCAATCCGCCCAAGGAGAAGGTTGACGCGCTGATCGCCAAGGCCAAGGGGCTGGGCTTTGCCACCGACCAGCTTATCTGGGTCAAGCAGACCCCTTAAGCCAGTCGTGAAATAACAAAGGGCAGCCCGCGGGCTGCCCTTTCTGTTGCTGGCGTGGCGGGATGTCAGAGCCGGAAGCGGCCGATCTCCTGCTCCAGCCGCTCGGTCAGCGACTTGAGCTCGGCCGCCTGCGCCGCCTCGTTGCCCGCCTGCTCGGCAAGCTCTTGCGAGACGTGGCGGATATTCTCGGTATTGCGGCTGATCTCGCCGGTCACCGAAGTCTGCTCCTCGGCCGCTGCGGCGATCTGGGTCGCCATGTCGCTGATGGAGCCGATTGCCTCGTTGATCCGGGCAAGGCTCTGGTTGGCCGCTTCCGCATCCTCGACGCTGGTACCCGCCAGCTGACGGCTGGTCTCCATGCCACCCACGGCGCGACGGGTGGTCTGCTGCAGGGTCTCGATCATCTGCTGGATCTCGTCGGTGGAGTCGTGGGTACGGCGTGACAGCACCCGCACCTCATCCGCGACTACCGCGAAGCCGCGTCCCTGCTCACCAGCCCGCGCCGCCTCGATGGCCGCGTTGAGCGCCAGCAGGTTGGTCTGCTCGGCGATGCCGCTGATGGTCGCCAGAATGCCGCTGATCTTCTGGGCATGGCTGTCGAGCTCATTGATGATCTGGCTGGCATCGGCCACTTCGTCCGCCAGACCGGTAATGCTGCGCTGACTCTGGCCAACCTGGGATTGGCCGGCGACCGCCAGTGCGACCGCATCGGTGGCGGTGGTGGCGGCAAACTCGGCGTTGCCGGCAATCTCTTGAGTAGCGGAAGCCATCTCGGTCACCGCGGTCGCCACCATCACGATCTCGTCCTGCTGCTGGCGCACCCGCTGACTGCGAGCCTGCGCCCCGGCCGCCTGGGCACGGGATTGTGCCGCCAGCTCGACGGTCACATCCCGCAACCGGCTGACGATGCCGTGCAGCCGCGCCACGAACTGGTTGAAGTTCTGGGCCAGCTGACCCACCTCATCCTTGCTGTGGGTGTTGATGTGAACGGTGAGATCCCCCTCGCCGTGGGCAATGTCGTGCAGGGCGTGCGCGACCCGACCGAGATCGGCGAACAGGTATTTGAAGGTGGCGGTGAGCAGGGCGCTGAATACCAGCATCAGCACCAGGGTCAGCCCCACCAGCTCCCACAGCAGGCTGCTGAGCGGCGCCTCCAGCACATCGCGATACATCACCATGGCCAGCAGCCAATCGGTGCCCGGCACCGGTTGTACCGCCAGCAGCACATCGCGCCCGTCGAGGGTGGCGGCGTGCAGCTCGCTGTTTTCGCGGCCCCACTGCTGGAAGGTGGCGGCAGAGAGTCCCGGCGCCAGCTCGGCGATGGGCTTGAGCGCCAGATCCTTCTGCGGATGGCCGACGATGAGGCCACTGCTGTCGAGCAGCATGGCGTAGCCCTCACCCTGCACCTTCATCGCCAGCACTTCGTCGATCAGCTTGTCGAGCGCCAGGTTGGCCCCCACGGCACCGACCAGCTCACCCTGATGGCGCACCGGCTCGGAAAGAGTGACCACCAGCTTCTGCATGGTGACGCTGACATAGGGAGCAGTGACGATCAGCTGCCCCGCCTTCACCGCATCCTGATACCAGGGGCGCTCGCGCGGGTCATAGTTGCCGGTGTTGAGGGAGGGGTCCTGCCGGGTCATCAGCCCCTGCGCGGAGCCAAAATAGGTGAGGCCGAACCCACCGGAGGTGTAGGCCTGCTTCAGGTGGGGCACCAGCTCGGCTTGGGGGTTGTCGCTGATCAGGTTGACCAGCGCATGGACGGTGTTCTTGCGATCCGTCATCCATTCGCCGATGGCGACCGAGTAGGCGTGGCCATAGTTGACCGCCTCGCTCTGGATGGCGCTCATGGTGCGGGATTTTAGGGTGTGAAAGGCAACGATGCCGAGCAGTGATGCCATCAGCAGCACCACACCAAGACTGGTGGCCAGCAGCTTGCCGCGCAGAGAGAGGGTCATGACGACGAATCCTTGTTGTTGTGTCAGGCAGGGAAAACCCTGATGTATCAAAGGCTATCGGCCGCAATATAAACAGACTTTAGTGAATCTGTATATTTTCCCATCTATCAACAACAGAACGCGCTATTCGTGTGAACCAGATCGCTATTCCATGCTACTGACTCTTGTAACAACAAAGCAGCAGGCCGCCCGAAGGCGGCCTGTCACTTACCCCTGATATGCACCGGCGGAGTAGGTCAGCTCATAGCTGTGGCTGTAGATCTCGACGATATTGCCGAAGGGATCTTCCATGTAGACCATGCGGTAGGGCTTCTCGCCCGGGTAGTACTCGCGCACCGGCATCCGCTGCTTGCCGCCCGCCGCGACGATTCGCGCCGCCAGCCCCTCGACATCCGGATCCTGCACGCTGAAGTGGAACACACCGGTCTTCCAGAATTCGAAGTTGTTCTCACGGCGTTCGCTGTTGGGGAACTCGAACAGCTCGATGCCGATCTTGTCGCCGGTAGAGAGGTGGGCAATGCGGAAAGAACCCCAGCCCGGGCCAAACACGTCGTTGCACATCACGCCGATGGCGGAGTCATCCTCGCTGATGGTGGTCGCCGGCATGATGAGATACCAGCCCATCACCTTGGTATAGAACTCGACCGCTTTGTCGAGGTCAGTCACCGTGATACCGATATGGGAGAAGTTGCGTGGATAGGTCATACGTCACCTTGAAATTGTGTGTGGGAAACAGGTGACATGATAGGAAGGGGCGACATAATGAAAAATAAGGTCAAACTAATGGAAGGCATAAATTAAATTTATGGTTAATCCGCTCTGGCTCCACACCCTGGTGGTGGTGCATGAAACCGGCAGTTTTACCCGTGCCGCCGAGCAGCTGGACCTCACCCAGGCCGCCGTCAGTCAGCATATCTCGCGCCTCGAGGCCGAATTTGGCACCCTGCTGCTGCGCAAGCCCCGTCAGCTGGAGCTCACTCCGCGCGGGCTGGTGCTGCTCGACTTCGCCCGCCAGCAGGCGCAGGCCGCCGAACAGCTGCGGGCGCGCCTCTCTGACGATGACCCTCACCGCGGCGCCATCACCCTCACCACCCCGGGCAGCATCGGCCTGCTGCTCTATCCCCTGCTGCTCGACCAGCAACAGGAGCACCCTGGACTCACTATCCAGCACCGCTTTGCCCCCACCCCCGACATAGTGCAGGCGGTACTGGCGGGGCGCAGCGATCTGGGACTGGTGGATCAGCCGCCTGAACACCCCAGCATCGCCGCCGAGCCCTTCGCCCGTGAACCCCTCTGTCTGGTGGTGCCCAACGATGGCGAGGAGCAGAGCTGGCAGCACCTCTGTCAGCTCGGCTTTATCGATCACCCGGATGGCCGCAGCATGGCTCAGCGCCTGTTGGGACGACGCTACCCCGGCCAGCGCGTTGACGAGATCCCGCAGCGCGGCTTTACCAACCAGATCGGCCTGATCCTGGAGCCGGTCGCCCGCGGCCTCGGTTTTACCGTGCTACCCCGCTTCGCCGTCACCGCCTTTGCCCAGCAGGAGAAGATCCGGGTGATCCAGAGCAGCATTGAAGTGATCGACACCCTCTGGCTTATCTACCGCGCCGAGTGGCCGCTCCCCGCCCGCCACCAGCGGCTGGTCACCGTCCTGAAACAGCGGGTTGCTGCACATTGAACGCTCTTGCGGCAGACATCGAGATCAATGTGGCCACAGTCACCGAGGGCTAGCGGCAAGAAGGAGAAGAGAAAGGAGAGAGGGATAAATTGGCGAACGCCGGAAATGCGAAAAGCCAGCTCAATGAGCTGGCCTTTCTGAAAATGGCAGGGGCGGCAGGACTCGAACCCGCAACCATCGGTTTTGGAGACCGCTGTTCTACCAATTGGAACTACGCCCCTGCAACAAACGAGGCGTAGTATACAAAGTGGAGATCAAAGGTAAAGGCTTTTTTTACGCTTTCGATGCGATTGCACAAATCCCGAACAAGTCGCGGTTGTTTGTGCAGCGAAGCGGGATAACTTGCTGTATTTGCAGCCCTGCCGGGGTAGGAATGGGACATAAATGGGGGTAGGGTGAAATCAGGTACCGGGAGGCCACTTATGCTCAATTACCGACTGCTCCAACAACTGGCGCCCCTCAACTTCAGGGATGAACGCAAGACAGAGGCCCTGCCCGCCTATCTTGAACGGGTCGCGCCGCTAGTGCCCTTTATTCCTGAAAATGTGCTTTCCCAGTGGATTTACCGTCATTGGCGCGGTTTTGAGTCCAATTGGAGCTTTATCGATCTCGCCAGCCATCAGTTCACCTGTGAAAGCTGGCCCACCGCGCAGCTGGTGGATCAGGTGGACTCCCGCCATATGGAGGTGATCGAGCGCTGGGGCGAGATGCTGCGCAGCAACCGTTATGTCCGCCGATCCTGGCTCGGCGAGAAGATGCTGAGCGACGGCACCTGGCCCGAACCTGTCATCGTGCTGGCGCCGGAGGAGGGAGCCAGCTACCCGAACGGTCATCCCCTGCCCCGCCCCTACTGCCTGCTGGAAGGGCACCACAGACTCGGTTATTTGCGCGCCATGGTCCGCGATGGGGAATCGCTGCAAGAGACGCACAGAGTGTGGATTTGTCGTCATATTTCCGCCACTTAAACGTTTTTCATGCTGAAATTGGCATCAGAAATAAAATTTTGACAATTAAAAAAGCGGCCCTATAATCTGTCCGGTTTTGAAAAAGGTCGGGACGAAACGATGCAGTTTTTGATTCAGAAAACAGCCTTGCAGACGGGTGGTGCGCACCAGAGCGGCCCCGTTGTTTCCGGTTCCCACCCCAACGATCCCCAGTTATTTTTAAAAAAAGCCCCTGTTTCAGGGGCTTTTTTTTGTGCCCGAAAAACCTCCAATGATGTCAAAGGGAATGCAGACGATGACCAATCCACTCTATAAGAAACATGTCATCTCCATTTCGGACCTGACCCGGTCAGAAATGGAACTGGTAGTCTCAACCGCACAACGGTTGAAGGCTGAACCTGACACCAGCCTGTTGAAAGACAAGCTGGTTGCCAGCTGCTTCTTCGAAGCCTCCACCCGCACCCGCCTCTCGTTCGAGACCGCGGTACAGCGCCTTGGCGGCAACATCATCGGCTTCGCCGACGGTGGCAACACCAGCGCCAAGAAGGGTGAGACGCTGGCTGACTCCATCAAGATCATCGGTTCCTACTCGGATGCGGTGGTGATGCGCCACCCGAAAGAGGGCGCGGCCCGTCTGGCCTCCGAGTTCTCCCGCGTGCCGGTCATCAACGGCGGCGACGGCTCCAACCAGCATCCGAGCCAGACCCTGCTCGACCTGTTCACCATCCATGAGACCCAGGGTCGTCTGGACAACCTCAACGTCGCCTTCGTCGGTGACCTGAAATATGGCCGTACCGTACACTCGCTGGCCCAGGCCCTCAGCCTGTTCAACTGCCGCTTCTTCTTCATCTCCCCGGAAGCGCTGGCGATGCCGGACTACATCTGTGAAGAGCTGGAAGAGAAGGGTATCCAGTTCAGCGTCCACCAGACCATGGAAGAGGTGATGCCGGAGCTGGACATCCTCTACATGACCCGCGTCCAGAAAGAGCGCTTCGACGAGACCGAATACAAGCACATGGCTGCCAAGTTCATTCTGGAGCTGGCGACCTTGGAAGGGGCCAAGCCCACCATGAAGATCCTGCATCCCCTGCCCCGCGTCGACGAGATCGATGTCGCGGTCGACAAGACCCCCCACGCTTGCTACTTCCAGCAGGCGGAGAACGGGGTCTATGCACGCCAGGCGCTGCTGGCACTGGTACTGAACGAAACTGTCTGAGCTTAGGGGAATATCATGTCTGACAAGAACCAACTGCAAGTCGAAGCCATCCGTCACGGCTCCGTCATCGATCACATCCCCGCTGGCCAGGGCATCAAGATCCTCAAGCTGTTCCAGCTGGTCGAAACCCAGGAGCGGATCACCGTCGGCTTCAACCTGAAATCCGGCGCGCTGGGCAAGAAGGATCTCATCAAGATTGAGAACACCCGCCTGACCGAGCAACAAGCCAACCAGCTGGCGCTGTTCGCCCCGAAAGCGACCGTCAACATCATCGAAGACTTCAATGTGGTGAAGAAGCACCAGCTGGAGCTGCCGGAGTTCATCGCAGGGGTGTTCCACTGCCCCAACTCCAACTGCATCTCCCACAACGAGCCGGTAGACAGCTACTTCCGGGTGCGCGAAGTGAAAGGCGTGGTGCGGATGAAGTGCAAATATTGCGAGAAGTCCTTCACTCAGGACATCGTCAGCGAGCGTTACTGATATCTGATTGGGCCCCACGGGGCCCATTTTTGAACCCTGTCACATCACCGAATTTCCAGTCAGCTATAATTTGCCATCGCAAGATGGTAATGCACGCTCATTCCCTGCATATAGATGGATTATCAGTGTTTTTGCCTGATAACTGACTGCTATGGCAGATATCGCGCGTTTACCTCCGGTCATCATCAAAGGAATTCGCCGTGGTCAAAACCCTCAGTCGTCCCGTTGCCCAAGAGCCCGATCTGGCCCAGCTGGATGCCTGTCGCCAGATCATCGGTCAGCACTGCTACAGCACCCAGGAAGAGATCCGCCGCGAGCTGTCGGAGCGCGGCTTTGCCGACATCAGCCAGTCCACCATCTCCCGTCTATTGCGCCGCCTCGGCGTTGCCAAGGCGCAGAATGCCAACGGCAAGAAGGTCTACACCCTGGTCGATGAGCAGCTGGAACCCGCCGGCAGTACCCGCTCGATCCACGACATGGTGCGCGAAGTAGTACACAACCAGCAGATGGTGCTGATCCACACCACTCCGGGGGCCGCCACCGTGGTGGCTCGCCTGCTGGATCGCAACGCCAATCCCGAGATCATGGGTGCCGTCGCAGGTAATGATGTGGTGCTGGTCGCGCCGCGCCATATCAGCCGTACCCGTCAGGCTCACGCCGCCGTGGTGCGCACCCTGGCGCAGGCCCGCTAAGCCATTTCCCCTAAATACATCGAGGCGACCCGCGGGTCGCCTTTTTGTTGCCTGCAACTTTGTGCCCATCACTTCTTGCGCCCATAAAAAACGGGAGCCCGCAGGCTCCCGTTTCATCTTGCTTGTTATCCCTCAGGAGAGCACGGCGCCCAGGCTCAGGCAGACCACGATCAGCACGGTCAGGATACCGAGCAGCGGAGCCACCCACTTCAGCCAGCGCACATAAGGCACCTTGGCGATGGCCAGACCGCCCATGACCACGGCGGAGGTCGGAGTCACCAGGTTCACCAGACCGGAAGCAGACTGGTAAGCAGTCACCACCAGATCGCGGCCCACGTTGGCGAAGTCGGCCAGCGGCGCCATGATCGGCATGGTCAGTACGGCCAGACCGGAGGAGGACGGCACCAGGAAGGAGAGCACCACTTCCAGCACGAACATCACGTTGATAAAGACGATGGTGGAGAGGCCGGTCACGATCCCTTCTGCACTGTGCAAAATGGTGTGAGTGATCATGCCGTTATCCATCACTACCACGATACCGCGGGCGATACCGATGATCAGCGCCACACCCAGCAGGTCGCGGGCACCGTCGATAAAGTTGGAGGTCAACTCCTCCTCGCTCATGCGGGAGATGAGACCAACGATGATAGCGGCAGCCAGGAACACACCGGAGATCTGCGCCATCCACCAGCCCAGCACGGCCACACCATAGATCATCACGGCAAAGGCGGCGACGAAGATACCCAGCACGATTTTACGGGTCAGGGTGAACTCCAGCATCTGGTCGCTCTTGTTGCCGAGGAAGTGGGCACGGTTCTCTTCCCACTTGTCAGCCACCAGAGATTTGCTCGGATCGCTGCGCACCATCTTGGCGTAACGCATGACGTAGGCAACACAGAGCAGCCAACCGGCGACCAGCATGGCAACGCGCAGCCAGATACCATCGGTGAAGGAGATACCGGCCGCGTTGGCGGCGATCACGGTGGCAAACGGGTTGATGGTAGAACCGAGAGTACCGATACCGGCACCCAGCAATACGGTTGCCGCTGCCACCACAGGGTCGAAGCGGGCGGCCATCATCACCGGCACCAGCAGGGTGTAGAACGGCAGCGACTCTTCGGCCATCCCGTAGATGGTGCCGCCTGCGGCGAACAGCGCCATCAGGATCGGGATCATCCACTCTTCACGGCCACGCAGACGGTCGGTCACACGTTCGATACCGGCATCGATGGCACCTGTCTTGGTCACAATGCCAAGAAAACCACCGATGATCAGGATAAAGAGGGAGACGTCGATGGCGCCAGCCTCATAGGTGTCGTGGTTGTAGAGGCCATCGATAGGTGCCAGCAGCACGTCGACGATCCCCTGGGGATTCCCCTCCACCAGTTTGTAGGTACCCGCCACCGGCACTTCTTTGCCGAGGGCTTCGTTCATGGTCATCTCGTATTTGCCGGCCGGCACTATCCAGCTCAGGGCGGCCACCAGGGCGATCAGCACAAACAGTATCGTGTAGGCTGACGGGAACTTGAATTTGGTCATGGTCCAGCTTCCTTCTGTGGGTGTGGTATCCATGCAGGCTGCGGGTTGTAGGGTTAGAGGTATTATGCCGCTGTCACATGGTCGAAAAGCCGGGGGTCGCCCCCCGGCACCACTACTGCGACCTTAGTCGCCCAGCGTAGCAACCATCACTGCCTTGATGGTGTGCATCCGGTTTTCGGCCTCGTCGAACACGATGCTGTGCTCGGATTCGAACACGTCCTCGGTCACTTCCAGGCCTTTCATGCCATATTTGTCAGCCACTTCCTTGCCCATGGTGGTCTCGTCGTTGTGGAACGCCGGCAGGCAGTGCATGAACTTCACATCCGGGTTCTTGGTGGCATTGATGACATCCATGTTGACCTGATACGGGGTCATCAGTTTGACGCGCTGATCCCAGGCTTCTTTCGCTTCACCCATGGATACCCAGACGTCGGTGTAGAGGAAGTCAGCACCCAGCACACCCTCTTTCACATCTTCGGTCAGGGTGATGCGTGCGCCGGTCTCTTCGGCAATCAGGCGGCACTTGGCAACCAACTCCTCTTCCGGCCAGAAGGCTTTCGGCGCGACCAGACGGATGTCCATGCCCATTTTGGCGGCGCCGACCATCAGGGAGTTACCCATGTTGTTGCGGGCATCACCCAGGTAGGCGAACTTGATTTGATCCAGACGCTTGCCCTTGCCATGCTCCAGCATGGTCATGAAGTCGGCCAGGATCTGGGTCGGGTGGAATTCGTTGGTCAGGCCGTTCCAGACCGGAACACCGGCGTAGGCGCCCAGCTCTTCCACGATCTCCTGACCGTAGCCGCGGTATTCGATACCGTCATACATGCGACCCAGTACACGGGCGGTGTCCTTCATGGACTCCTTGTGACCGATTTGGGAACCGCTCGGGCCAAGGTAGGAGACTTGTGCGCCCTGGTCGAAGGCCGCCACTTCAAACGCACAGCGGGTACGGGTGGAGGTCTTCTCGAAAATCAGGGCGATGTTCTTGCCGACCAGATGCTTGCGCTCGTAGCCACCGTATTTGGCTTTCTTCAGGTCGATGGCCAGGTCGATCATGTATTGGATTTCGCGCGGGGTGAAGTCCAGCAGTTTCAGGAAGTTACGGTTACGCAGATTAAAAGCCATGATGAGTTCTCTCTATATATGTTTCAGACCAGTTCGGGCAGTAGTGTTGACTACGCATTCTCAGTACAGATATCGGTAATTACGCATGTACGGTGCGGGTGGCGACGATATTGGTGCCGGCTTCACCCTTGAGGATGGCGAGGCCATCTTCCAGCGAGCCGATGCCGACCATGCCGCCGGTCGCTTTGACAAATTCACAGGAAGCTTCGACTTTCGGTCCCATGGAACCTGCGTCGAACTTGACCCCGGCCAGCTCGTCCGGGCTGGTGACCCGCAGCGGACGCTGGGTCGGTTTGCCCCAATCCAGATAGACGGCATCGGCATCGGTCAGGATCAGCAGGGCGTCGGCCTTGATCTGCTTGGCCAGATAGGCGGCAGACATGTCCTTGTCGATGACGGCTTCGATACCGGTCAGGCTCTGGCCATCCCAGGTCACAGGGATGCCGCCACCACCGGTACAGATGATGAGGTGGCCCTGGGCAATCAGGGTTTCGATGGCGTCGCCTTCTACAATGCGCTGAGGCAGCGGGGACGGCACTACGCGGCGGAAGAACTTGCCGTCAGCCTTGACCACCCAGTGCTTCTCTTCTGCCAGGGTGCGGGCTTCAGCTTCTTCGTAGACGGGGCCGATAAATTTGGTCGGGTTGGCGAATGCCGGATCCTTGGGGTCGACCTGCACCTGAGTCAGCAGCGCGGTGACGTTGCGGCTCGGCATCAGGTTTTTCAGCTCCTGGATCAGCATGTAGCCGATCATGCCCTGAGACTCGGCACCCAGCACATCCAGCGGATAGGGGGATACCTTGGTGTAGGCGCTGTTTTGCAGGGCCAGCAGGCCGACTTGCGGGCCGTTGCCATGCACCAGCACCACGTTGTACTCCTGAGCGATCAGGGCGATGGTCTTGGCGGCAGTTGCAATATTCTTGCGCTGGATATCCGCTTCCAGTGGCTCACCACGACGGAGCAGAGCATTGCCACCCAGAGCGACGACGACAGTTGGTTTTTTCATAGTGGTTAATCTCGAGTTTGGTTCTGTGTGGCGCCAGCTTCTGCCGGCGCCACGCCGTCTCATCAGATGCTGTCGCGTTCCATCGGGCAGCTCATGCAGCGGGCGCCGCCGCGGCCACGGCCCAGTTCATCACCCGGGATGGAGAGAACTGTGATACCGGCCTTGTCATATTTCTCGTTGGTGTAGGTATTGCGCTCGTAACCCACCACCACGCCGGGACGCACGGTCAACACGTTGTTGGCGTCGTTCCACTGCTCGCGTTCGGCTTCGAAGCTGTCACCGCCAGTGGTGATGATCTTCAGCTGATCCACGCCCAGTGCTTTCTCGATAGCAGTGACGAAGTAACCCTCTTCCTTGATGTTCATGCCGGTGGCGCCGCCCGGAGTCAGGCTCCAGCACTGCACATCCTTGCGGATCACTTCCGGATAGACGGAGAAGGTATCGATATCCATGTGGGTCATGACGGTATCCAGGTGCATGCAGCTGCGGTGTTTCGGCAGCTCCATGGCGATGACCTGCTTGGCCTGACCGTGTTTGAACAGGCTGCGAGCCAGATGCTCGACACCTTGCGGGGTGGTGCGCTCGGACATGCCGATCAGCACGGCACCGCGGCCGATAACCAGTACGTCGCCACCCTCGATGGTGGAGTTGTCGTAGTCACGCTCCTCGTCACCGAAGTACTTGATGAAGTCCTGACCGGCAAACATCGGGTGCCAGCGGTAGATGGCCTTCACATGGTTGGTCTCGCGGCGACGAGCCGGCTTGGCCATCGGGTTGATGGAGACGCCACCGTAAACCCAGCAGGAGGTGTCACGGGTAAAGAGGTGGTTGGGCAGCGGCTCGATGATGAAATCGGTCGGAGCGTGCATGCCCACTACCATGTTGATGCCGCTGTAGGGCATCTCGGAGTAAGTCAGGCCGCCGGAGAGAATGCGGGCCAGTTCGCGGTGCGGCATGTCAGCCAGGAAGCAGCGCACGTCATTGGCAAAAGAAGAGCCGAGGCGGTAGTCGGAGACCTGATGTTGCAGCAGCCAGGTTTTGGCTTCCGGCACATCCAGGGTCTCGGCCAGCAGATTGGTCAGCAGGAAAACTTCGACATTCTGATCGCGCAGTACCTGAGCGAATTTGTCGTGCTCCTGACCGGCGCGTTCAACTGACAGGACGTCATCGAACAGCAGATCCTGGCAGTTGGAAGGAGTCAGACGCTTCAGACTGAGGTTGGGGCGGTGCAACATGACACGGCGCAATTGGCCAACTTCAGAACCTACATAAAATTTGCTCATGATTATATTCCGTCTAGCAGTGGTCCCTGCGAGTGATTGAATAGATTCCTTCTATTCATGCTCGTGGCTAAGGCGGGATATTCTTTATGTAGGGTAATCGGCTTATGTTCTATCCTGCCCTTGCCTTTCGAGACCGAGGTTAGCCCTGCGAATCACGACAAACTTAGACATTGATCACATTCACCCAGAACTGAATATATTCACCATCCAATCTATGACTCCGGTAGCAAATTGCGCATTTTCCACACAAAGCGCACCGAATAACCATGCAAAACCACCCTGCTATATTTCAGATTGATTCATTTTTTATTCATGCCAGTTCACTGGAGTGATTAAATGAAAATAACAAAAACCGTTAAAAATCATTATCATAAATAACTTTACAAATAAAATTTGAATATTACTCCCTAGGTATTGAATACATCGCCGTGACGGGAGGAACGCGGGAGAAATAAATATTCACCTCGACCACATTCACTGCATAAATCTTTTCTTGTTCCAGATCATGGCATTGATGCCAACCCCATCAGGCCAGGCCTCATCAGTCATCACCTCTTTGTGCAGTTCAACTTAATATGCACAAAGTCCGCATCAAGGTGGGCAGCCATCCTCGTCGGTCACCACAACGCCTTTTGATACTTTTTTCATTAATTGAATTTATTCGTCTCACCTTGCGCTGGCGCCAACCTCGACTTAACTCAGAAAGTGATCCAGATCACACAGGAATGGCACTACCAAGGAGTTGTTATGAAGATGAAACCCATGCTGTTGCTCGCGACTTTGCTGCTCTCTGCGCTCCCCACCCTCAGTCAGGCTGAAGGAGCTCCTACCATGCCCATGGTGGTATGCCATGTCGACAAGGCCCCCCAGATGCTGGTGCCTGACTATGTCTGCCGCTGGCAGGGAGGCAGCGTTCATTACTAGTCGAAACAACGAGAGGAGCATCACTCCTCTCGCCTTGTGATGAGACTGGCCCCTCCTATACTGAAATCAGCGGTTTTCTCATGGATAGGGGAACGTCATGATCTTGTTGGTCGGTGGAGAGAAGGGGGGGAGTGGCAAGAGCTGCCTGGCACAAAATCTGGCGGTCTACCTCAGATCCCAATTTCAGGGGGAGGTGTTACTGGTCGACTGCGACCCGCAGCGCACCACATCTGACTGGATTCAGGAGCGCAACGACAACCCGGAGCTGCCACAAATCAACTGCGTACAGCTCTATGGCAATATTCGCAACGACCTGCTCAGCCTGAAAAACCGCTACGACTATGTCATCGTCGATTGCGGCGGGCAAGATAACCGGGCTCTGCGCTCCACCATGGCTGTCGCCACCCACGCCCTGATCCCCTTGCGTCCGAAACGCCGCGACCTTAAGACCCTGCCCCACATGGAAGATCTCATCACCACCTGCAAGATGGTCAACCCGACCCTCAATGCAGCAGTAGTGCTGACCCAGTGCCCCGCCCTGCCCAATCAGGTAAAACGCATTCTGGAAGCGAAAGAGGTTTGCTCCTCGTTCGGTGTCGACGTCCTGAACGCCATCACCTACGGCCGCAATGTCTATGACGACAGCGAAGAGAAGGGACTGTCGGTGATGGAGATCGAGCCGGATGGCAAATCCGCCGAAGAGATCCGGGCCATCGCCAAAGAGTTCCTGCAAGTGGGGGTGTGAGATGGGTCTGGCCGATCTGAAGAAAAAGCACCAGCTGCATCACCAGAAGAAGTTCACCGTCGACGAATTTATCGAAGATGCGGAGTTCTACGCCAAAGGCAAACCCAAGGTGGTCAGCCTTGAACTGGGCCTGCATCGTGACGAAGCCCTGTCGGCGCTGGCCTTTATCGAGAGCGGCGAGCACCTGAAGCCCAGCTACAAAAAAGCCACCTTCTCCATGAGCACGGTGGCCATCGACGAGCTGGGTAATCTGACCCAGCAAGACGGCATGAACAAGTCCCTGTTGCTGCGCCTCTTTACCCACTACTTCTCTTCGCTGACTCCTGAAGAGCGCCAGACCATCTATGAGCGGCTCAACCAGCGCTCATAATTTCTCCATTCAACCGCTCTTGTGTGCCTCGCCAACTCACCCCGAATGACCATCATCAGACTGCAAAATCTGTTTCTGAAGCAACCAAAACGCCGTGTAAGAGATCTGCCATTCCAGATGTAAGCTAACGGCCAAAAAGATCCCCGAGATAATCGGAAGATAGGATCTTAAAACATGAAGAAGAGAAACTTAACTAGCTGTTTATAAATGAATAAATCGAAACTCACCACTTTCGAAATAGCTAATGACAAAAACGTTTTCCAATCTGGCGTTGTAGCCGGTTAGAAAATCCTTATAGTTACTCATGCACGGACGCAATGAAGTCGGTCAGGAAGACTGGCTGCCAGGGTTGGGCAAATGGACTCACCACAGGATGTGGTAAAGGACACCTCCCAGGACGGAGAAAGTGCGACGGGACAGGATGACTCGTCAGGCCAAGATGGCTAAAGGACACCCCAAAGGATTGGGAAGGGGAAACCTAAAGGAAGAGGTAAACAGTCAGGGATTGCAGGGAGCAACTTCGTTCAAGGATCTGAGCGATACGACTACCGGGGGCGACGCAAGTCGCCCCCATCTTTTTATCTGCATTTCACCGTCCCCTTGCTTGGCTCTCAATTGCTTGCCTCAGCGCAGAGACTTCTTACCAGAACCTTCCCGACCCGCTGCTTAAGCAAAAATACATATGAAAGGGGCGCCACAATGGCGCCCCTTTCTGTTTTCTGATCGGCAAACAAGCTTATATCACGCGAGAAAACTGCTGCTGGCGCGCCTTGTTGCGCAAGTACACGTCGAAACACATGCAGATATTGCGGATCAGCAGCTGCCCCGTGGAGGAGACCTCCAGACCATCCTCCGTCATACGCACCAATCCATCGTTGATGAAGGTCTGCAGCAACTTGAGATCGTCGGCAAAATACTCTCTGAAATTGAGCCCGTGCGCCTGCTCGACAGCGGCAAAGTTCAGACGGAAATCACAGATAAGCCGCTTGATCACCTCACGGCGGATCAGGTCATCCTGATTGAGCGAGCAGCCTTTCCACTGGGCATGACCCAGCTCTGCAACCTGTGCGTAATAGGTCTTGAGCTCTTTCTGGTTCTGGGAGTAGGCATCACCGATCATGCTGATGGAGGAAACCCCCAGCCCCAGCAGATCACAATCACCTTGAGTGGTATAACCCTGGAAGTTGCGGTGCAGCTTGCCCTCGCGCTGCGCCACTGCCAGCTCGTCATCGGGTTTGGCAAAATGGTCCATGCCGATGAACTGGTAACCCTGGCCAGTGAGGAAGGCAATGGTGTCCTGCAACATGACCAGCTTCTCCTGCGGCGCAGGCATATCCACCTCTTTCAACTTGCGCTGGGCAGCAAAGCGACTCGGCAGATGGGCATAGTTGAAGATGGAGAGGCGCGCCGGATCCGTCTTGAGCACTTCTTCCAGCGTATGGTGGAAGCTGGCACGATCCTGATGCGGCAGGCCATAGATAAGGTCGAGGTTGGTCGAGCGGAAGCCTAGTTCACGGGCCCGTTCCAACATGGCTTTAATAAAGTCGTTGTCCTGCTCGCGGTTGACCGCAACCTGCACATCCTTGTTGAAGTCCTGCACCCCAAGGCTGATGCGGTTGAAGCCGACGTCTCGCAACACATCCAGCATGGTAATGGCGATCTCGCGCGGATCGACCTCGATGCTGAACTCCCCCTCTTCGGCGAAATGGAAGTGCTCACGCAGCATGGCCATCAGGCGGCGCGTTTGCGCTTCATCCAGATAGGTGGGTGTACCGCCACCCCAGTGCAGCTGGGTGACCAGACGGCGCTTGAAGAGCGGGGCTTGCGCCTTGATCTCCTGCTCCAGGTAGTCGAGATACTCGTCAGCCTTGTGCTGATGACGGGTAATGACCTTGTTGCAGCCGCAGTAGTAGCAGAGCTTGTGACAGAAAGGGATGTGCACGTAGAGCGACAGATTGCGCTCGGGATACTGACCGGCAGCACGGACAAAATCCGGATAGCCGAAGCTCTCGTTGAACTCCAGCGCAGTGGGATAAGAGGTGTATCGCGGGCCACTGTAGTTATATTTTTCGATCAGGGCCTGATCCCACACAATCTGTTCTGCTTGCACGCTCGCTTCCTCTCTTGTTGTTATTGTTGGCTCACCGACCTAACTGAAAATCCTTCAGCTGGGCCACATCCTTGAGGATCTGAGCCTCCAGCTCGGCCTCGTAGCCGCTGCGTTCGAGATCCATCTTCATCACTTCATTGCGTTTGAGGGCACGTCTGGCCTCATGAGTCGGCATATCTTTCACCTTCTCATACAGCCCGTACAGACCCGGGAACTCGGCCACGAACGCTCGCCCCCCCTTGATCTGCAACGCATCCAGCAGATTGGTCAGCCGAATGGCGCCTTCGGAGTAATCGCACTGCCCCTCCTGCACCGCATGAGCAATGACCCGCACGCTCTCCAGAATTCGTTCATTGCGAGCGGTAATCGCCTGCCACTGCATCGCTTGCTGTCGTCTCAGCCTGGCCAGCAGCATACCTGCATAGATGGCCAATCCTGACAAAATCAGGCCGCCCAACAGGGCGGCCAGCATCCATCCACTCATCACTTTTTCTTCGGCTCAGGCTTGGGTTCCGGCTTGAAATCGACCTGGTTGAAACGGTCCCACAACTCCTCTTCGGAGGCCGGTTTCTGCTCGTCGAACTCGGCGTCATCGCCATCATCAAACGGCAGCTCATCATCTTCATCATCGTCGTTGTCGATGATGCCCAGCTCATCCATCAGCTCCTGATAACGGTCGACACGCTGATCAACCCAGGCCTGCTCGGCCGCTTCCAGGGTTTCGCCGGCATCAAGACGATCCAGCAGATCATTCAAGCGGTCATCGTTTTCGATGGAAGCCAGCTCCTGCTCGGGCGTCATCACCAGCTTCTTCTCTTTCACCGCCTTGGGTGCTGCCGGCTTCTTCTGTTTGTCATCCACCACCAGAACTACCGGCTTGCGGGAACCGATACGCGGATCTTTGGACTGGCTGTTGCCAGACTTGTTCTTCGGCTGTTCAACTTGCTGACGAGAACCAGCCTTCAGGCCCTTGCGCTTGGCAGCCCGTTTACGCTCACGGCCTTCCTGAGCACTGACATCAGATTCTTTGCGCTTGCCAGTAGGCTTGCGAGTGGGTTGTTTGGCAGACATGAATGGCTAACTCCGAAAAAAAAACTGGTTTGACCCGTACCCGGGATGATCTCACCCGGTGGGATACGATGCGAGGAACAGTAAGGCTGGAACAAGAGCAGGATCCCGCACCAATCAGGCCCAATCAGGCCACTGAACACCGCAGGATCGGTATCCTCTGGGCATGTTGCTGGTATTTTGACACAGAATGGCTGATCGGGTTAATGACCCAAAAGAAAAAAGGCAGCCGAAGCTGCCTTGATATGTTCATGCGTGCGCCATCCTGAATGGCAAAACAATCTGTTTCGTCCTCTCCGTGACAACTTGTCGCCGCATCATATCGTTGTGTGGTCATCCTGACCTTATATTGGTCGTTCCTGAATGTGCGTGTGCCTGTTTGACCCGTCTCGACCGCATCCTGCCATCGTGCCGGGGAGTCTGCATCCCGCAACCCCATCCCGCTCCGGAGATGGTCACCATCCTGATCCTTCAATCCTTTGCCAGCTCATCCGAGCCCATGGCATCCCGCCACGCTAGCCATCCTCTGCTCACAACACCCTGTCGTGAAACCGCCACCCAATCCGTGGGTGAATCCATTAAGCCTACTGTACCAACTCTATAAAGCGGCTCAATCCACTCAAAACATTCTCAACATGTCGAAAAATATCAATATTTATATAATTCATTGATAAATAATGATTATTTAATATTTTATGCAATTTTATGAGCCTTGACCTGCCTTGAGAATGGGAGATCTCTTACAGAACGGGGGGATTAAACCGAGAATTATCTGAAAGCCATAAAAACAACGGGGAGCCCAGGCTCCCCGTTTCAACTCAAATCGACCGTATCGACTATATCAGTGCAGACCCGCCACATATTTGGAGAGGGCTTCGATATCCTGATCAGTCAGTTTCTTGGCAACGTCCCGCATCATGCCATTCGGATCGTTGTCACGCGTGCCGGCACGGAATGCGGTGAGCTGAGCCTTGATATAGGCAGGATGCTGGCCGGACAGGTTGGGATACTTCGCCTGTTCGACACCCGAGCCACGGGGACCATGGCAAGCCGTACAAGCTGCCAGACCGCGACTCATGTCACCACCCATATAGAGTGCCTTGCCCGCTTCGACCACGTCGTCAGGGACAGCGATAGGGGTAACCTTCAGGCTGGAGAAATAAGCCGCCAGGTCATCCATGTCCTGTTCCGACAAAGGTAACGCCATCGGCCCCATCACTGGCGCAACCCGGCCAATTTGACCAGAAGCGGCAGCCTTCAGTTCAACTAACTGCTTTTTGATATATGATGCGTGCTGACCAGCAATTTTGGGGTACATATCAACCAGGCTGTTTCCGTCCGGTCCATGACAAGCCGCACAAACGGCAGCCTTGGTCTGTCCCGCAGCGGCATCGCCCTTGGCTTGTGCCATCCCCGTTACGCCAACCATCAGAGCAAGAGTAATGACTAGGTTCTTCATGGCGTTCCAACTTTTCGTTATTAGGCTTCCAGATCCCATGCCGCTGAAGGCATGTTAAAATAAACGCGTTTAAGCGACGCTATTTTACACCATTTTACAAAAAAGTAACTCTATAACCCTCTATCTCCATGGGGAATTTACGTTGGATACACAAACTCTGAATTTCAATAAGGTGCATTTTGTGACCAGCGCACCCGACATCCGTCACCTGCCAAATGATGGGGGTGTCGAGATCGCGTTTGCCGGCCGTTCCAACGCCGGTAAGTCATCTGCATTGAACACCTTAACCAAACACAAGAACCTGGCGCGCACCAGTAAGACACCCGGTCGTACCCAGCTGATCAACCTGTTTGAGCTGGAACCGGGCAAGCGTCTGGTCGACTTGCCGGGTTATGGTTATGCGCAAGTTCCGCTGGAAATGAAGCTCAAGTGGCAAAAGTCACTGGCAGAGTATCTGCAGCGCCGTGAGTCATTGAAAGGTCTGGTGATCCTGATGGACATCCGCCACCCGCTCAAAGATACCGACATGAACATGCTGGAGTGGAGCTCGCATCGTCAGTTGCCCGTCATGCTGCTGCTGACCAAGGCTGACAAATTGAGCCCAGGCCCGCGCAACAACCAGGTGATCAAGGTGCGCCAGGCCGTTGCCAACCTCGGTTCCCAGATCCAGGTCGAAGCGTTCTCCTCCCTCACCAATATCGGTGTGGAGAAGCTGGCGCAAACCCTGACCGAATGGTACGTCAGTGGTGACGATACCGACCTGCTGGACGCTGATGAACAGCAACCTGCCGAGGAGTAGTCTACTCCTCGCTCTCCTTGCAATTGGCGGAGCACTCCTCCGCTGATTGAAAGGGTTTCAGATTGCCGCTTTCACCTGCCTCACGACAAATACCCCGCATTCGCCTCCCCTGCTATATCCAATACTGCTTAAAGTTCATATAGATAGGCAGTTAATTCACAAAAATAATTAACTTAAGCAGGCGTTGATAGCGTTTTCAAATTCGTTCTTTCAAAACGAACCAGAATTACAAAAAGAGACAAAAATGAAATTTAATTACAAGCTCTAACCGAAAGGGATAAAAATGAGGCCGGACGACAGTGATGCCATCCAGCCTGAAATAATAAGTTCAAAAAATTGGGAAGAAGCTGAATCTTGAGTACCAGACGACAGGTATTCCTCAAGAAGCAGCCTCATTCTATCAAATGCATCGCCAATTTAAAGCATTTACTCTAAATGGTGCGCATAAAAAAACACCCCGACGAGAACCTCATCGGGGCAGCTATTCAGCCACATTCAATTACGTGAAATAAAAGGTCTGAAAGATAGAACATCTTACCTCTGTACCCTACGCAGACAACTGTACAGCAAAGCAGCAGAAAGTGAAAGTAATTTATGTAATTTAGTTTCACAACTTACAGATTAAGAAAAAATCTTTTATTTTCATGTAGATAAAAAAATCCCCAGTACGAATACTGGGGAGTTATAAAGGTGACTAGCTAGCACTTCCTCAACTATCTAGTTAGTCAGCGCCATTTCAAAGTAGTTCCGCTACAAAACAAAAAAACTTTGAAAAATCAGAGGTAGATAGCACCATCTTCGGCAAACTCTTGTTCTTCAATGAGTTTTTCAGCCAGATCTTCAATGTCAAAACGCACACTTTCAAAGGCTCTGACGATATCATCCTCCCTCGTCAGCGCCAGACCTGTCATTCTCTCCAGTCGCCGCTGGCTGATGTAACAATCTATCAGCGCCCCCATCTGCTGGGCAGGAAAACGCACCCGCTGTTCGTCAGCCTGCCACTCCATCAGGTCGGGAAACAGAATACCCTGGTTCATATCACCCCCAAGTTACGCTTCAACTCTCTCAATACCTGTTTAGTCCCGGGACGAATTCCGCGCCACACGGTAAACGCTTCGGCGGCCTGTTCCACCAGCATGCCGAGTCCATCCATGGTTTGACGGGCCCCATGCTGTTTGGCCCAACTGATAAAGGCCGTATCCGAGGCGCCATACATCATGTCGTAGATGGCAATATCAGTGTGGATCAGGGCGGGAGTCAACGGCGGCAGCTCCCCTTGCAGGCTGGCAGAAGTCGAATTGATAACGAGATCGAACGGACCAGCCAACTGCTCATAGGCCTGGGCAGTCACAGGCCCCAGATCGTGGAATTCGGCAGCCAACTGTTGCGCTTTTGTGTGGGTGCGGTTGGCGATCACCAGCTCGCTCGGCAACTCAGCCAGCAGCGGCGCCAATGCACCGCGAGCAGCGCCACCGGCACCCAGCAGCAGGATCCGGCTATCCGCCAGCGTCACACCATGGGACTTGAGATCGGCGACCAATCCGGCGCCATCGGTATTATCCCCCAGCAACACGCCATCATCGGTCAGCTTGATGGTATTGACCGCTCCCGCCCGTTTGGCCCTCGGGCTCAAGCGATCGACCAGAGTGAATGCTTGCTCCTTGAAGGGAACGGTGACATTGCACCCCTTGCCCCCTTGGGCAAAGAAAGCACGCAGAGTTTGGGCAAACTCGTCGACGGCGGGTTCAGCCAGCCCATACTCCAGCTCTTGCTGGGTTTGTCTGGCAAACAGGGTGTGAATAAAGGGGGACTTGCTGTGGCGCACCGGGTGGCCAAAAACCAGATAACGATCCATCAAAGAGTTCCATCAGAGGGCAATATTCCGATTTAACGGGTTTTCGCACTCGGGAACAAGCCGAATATCGGCCAGCAAAAAGGGGCCATCAAGGCCCCTCGGGTCACAGCCACTCTCGCGGCGTGAGGTAATCGGTGTAGAGCAAGGCTTCAGGAGTGCCCGCCTCCGGCTGCCAGTCATACTCCCAACGTGCCAGCGGTGGCATCGACATCAGGATCGACTCGGTACGTCCGCCAGTCTGCAACCCGAACAGGGTGCCCCGGTCATACACCAGATTGAACTCCACATAACGGCCGCGACGATAGAGCTGGAACTCCCGCTCCCGCTCGCCATAGGGTAGAACCTTGCGTCGTTCAATGATCGGCAGGTAAGCATCGAGATATCCCCGACCTACCGCTTGCATAAAGGCAAAGCAGTCGGCAAAAGGCCAGCGATTCAGATCGTCGAAGAAGAGACCGCCCACCCCTCGCGTCTCGTTGCGGTGCTTGAGGAAGAAGTAGCGATCGCACCAGGATTTGAACTCGGGGTAGATCTCATCACCAAAGGGCTGGCAGATATCATGGGAGACCTGATGCCAGTGCTGCACATCCTCGGCAAACGGGTAGAAGGGCGTCAAATCGAAGCCACCGCCAAACCACCAAATGGGATCTTCGCCTTCCTTCTCGGCAATGAAGAAACGGACATTGGCGTGGCTGGTCGGCACATAGGGGTTGTGCGGATGGATCACCAGCGACACGCCCATCGCCTCGAACTTGCGACCGGCCAACTCGGGCCGATGGGCTGTAGCAGAGGCAGGCATGGCATCGCCATAGACATGGGAGAAGTTGACGCCCCCCTGCTCGATCACCGCACCGTGGCGCAGCACACGGGTGCGACCACCGCCACCGCCTTCACGGCTCCAGGCATCTTCCACAAAGTGTCCACTGCCATCGGCCTGTTCCAGACCACGGCAGATCTCGTCCTGCAACTGCAACAGGAAGGCCTTGACCTGGGCCACATCCGGTTTGCTCATCTTGTCTCCAGTCAGGCAGGATCGTGAACGCCCTGTCCATTTTTATAGTTAAATCAATCCGATGAGCTCACCGCTCAGCGGATTGATGGCAAATCATGACGTATCCGCCTGCTCAGGAGGGGCGAATAATGGCGCCGGTTCTAGCGTCCTTGATCTCGGAGGGGTTGGCTTGACCACCCACTTCACCGGGCAGGATATAGGCCAACTTGCTTGCCAGCCGCTCACCAATATCGGCCACCCGACGGGCAGGCTCCTCACCGGTCAGGTTGGCGCTGGTAGAGACCAGCGGCTTGCCAAAGGCGCGACACAACGCCTGCACCTGAGGATGAGCCGTCACGCGCACCGCCAGGGTCTCGAACTGCCCGGTCAGCCAGGTCGGCGTCGTCGCACGGGCAGGCATGATCCAGGTAAAAGGACCGGGCCAGCTGGCTTCAACCCGAGCCAGTTGCTCACCGCTAAGTTGGCTCAGATCGATGTAGTCCTGCAATTGCGCCAAATCGGCAGCAATCAGGATCAACCCCTTCTCCACCGGACGCTGTTTGATGGCCAGCAGTCGCTGCACCGCCACTTCGGAGTCGGGATCACAACCCAGACCAAACACGGCCTCGGTCGCATAAGCGATCACCCCTTCCTGCTGGAGGGCGGCAACCGCCTGTTCAAATTCATTTGGCATAGGAAAAATGCGGCAGCCTGGCTGCCGCCTCGTCGCTTAGTAGCAAGTTGAATCCGTATGGCGGCGACCATGGCAAAGTGACGTGTTGCTGTTGCACAGGAAAAATACGACACATCCGGATCGCCACCCGTTCACTTACTTGAGTTGAGCCTGCAGGGCGGCATCCTTGGCCATCACCTCTTCGGCATTCTTCTGGCGTTCGGCCCGAACCTTGGCCGCCAGTTCATCATCGGCTACTGCCAGCATCTGGGCTGCCAGATAACCTGCGTTCTTGGCACCGGCTTTGCCGATCGCCACGGTCGCCACCGGTACACCACCCGGCATCTGCACGGTGGAGAGCAGCGCATCCAGCCCCTTGAGCGGGCCACCATCGATGGGCACCCCGATCACGGGACGAGTCGTGATGCCGGCTACGGCACCCGCCAGATGCGCCGCCAGACCGGCAGCACAGATAAAGACCTTGCAGCCACGGGCCTCGGCATCGGTCACATACTGATGAGTCGCAGCCGGCGTGCGGTGCGCGGAGGTGACTTTGACTTCCACTGCGATATCAAATGACTTGAGCACCTCGAGGGTGGTCTGCATCACGGGGAAATCAGAATCAGAGCCCATCAATACGGCAACAAAGGGTTTATTCATGGTGGGAATTTCCTTACTCCAAGTGGGGGGTTGAAGTTCACCGAAAACGTTTCAATCCGGTTGCGGCGGCGGGATTATACCTGCTCACTTTGGTGGCCGCATTTCTTTTGCGGACAGACCCAACGCAGAGTTCCCCTCACTTTTTTCTCGATCATGATGCCCCAGCCACACGCGGGACAAGGCATGGGGATCGGCTTGTCGTTCACCACATATTTGCAATGGGGATAGCCATCACAGGAGTAAAACTGCTTGCCGTAGCGGGAGGTACGGCTCACCAGATGCCCCTTGCCGCACTCGGGGCAGAGGATCTGGGTATCATCGCTCTCCTGCAGGGATTCGATATGCTGGCAGGCCGGATACTGGGTACAACCGACAAACAGACCGTAACGCCCCTTCTTGATCGCCAGCGGCTCTCCGCAATCGGGACAGGCAGAGCCTTCGAGCACCTTTTCGATGTCGCGGCCGGATGGCGTCAGGGAGCGGATGTAATCACAGGCAGGATAGGCAGAACAGCCAAGAAAGGGGCCATGTTTGCCCTGGCGGATCACCAGCTCGGCCCCGCACTGCGGGCACGGCTCGCGCTCGAAGGCATGTTCGTGGGCTGAAAAGAGGTGATGATCGATTTTTGACATGGGCCGCGCCTTGAAATCCAGATGGCCTGAATTCTACCAGCGCGGTACCGGACTGTCAGTGAATGACGCCGTCTGACTCATCAAACACCAGCTCTTCCATCTGCTGGTAGGCATTTTCACTGCCCGGTACGTTGAACAGCACCATCATGACGACCCACTTCAGGTCATCCAGCTCGATATCCGGCTTGTCCAGCTCGAGCAGGCGCTCGATACAGATCTCGCGGGTTTCGGCATTCAGCACTTGAGCCTGTTCCAGAAAGAGCAGGAAGCCGCGGCACTCGGTACTCAGGCGCGCCAGCTCTTGCGGAGCATAGATACGCATCGAGCCTTGCGCGCTGGCGGTGACATAGACCTCCCGCTCGCTATCGTGCAGATTGGCCAGCCGCTCCAGCCAGTCGAGTGCCTTGTCGATCTCTTCTTTATCGAAACCGGCCCGGCTCAACTCGTCGGTGAGCTCATCCTGCTCGACCATCACATCTGCATCGCTGTGGATGTAGGTCTCGAAAAGGTACATCAATACATCAAACATGATTCGCCCTCCTCGCTCTGACGTATCCACCGGCTACCGCCATCACTGCACCGGCCAGCTCCAGCTCTACCAACCTGCCCAATACCACTTCGACAGGAAGCTGGGCCCGCTCGGCAACGGTATCCACGCTCGTGGTCTCATAATCTACGTTATCCAACAAATCGGCATAAGGCAATTCGCTATTATGCGGTTGCTCAGATGATGTAACCGACGGATCTGGCCGTGCGACCCACTCTGGCAGCTCTTCCACTATATCGGCCGCACTCAGCACAAGTTTGGCCCCCTGCTGAATTAATCTGTTGCACCCTATCGCCTGGGCATTTTGCGGGGCGCCGGGTACCGCAAAGACTTCACGCCCCTGTTCAAGCGCATAGCGGGCGGTGATCAGCGAACCGCTCTGCTCGGTCGCCTCCACCACCAGAGTTCCCAGCGACAGACCACTGATAATACGGTTGCGACGAGGAAAATGTTCAGCCAGCGGTCCTTTATCCGGCGCCAGCTCGGAGATAAGCAAACCACCGCTCTCCAGAATCTGACCAGCCAGCCCCTGATGGCGTTTGGGGTAGAGGCAATCCAGCCCGGAACCCAACACGGCAAGGGTGATACCGCTACAAGCCAGCGCTTGCTGATGGCAAACACCATCGATACCGAGCGCAAGGCCCGAGGTGATCGCTAACCCGCATCCAACCAGCTCGCTACAGAGGCGGGAAGCATTATCTTTGCCTGCATAGGTAGGATGGCGTGTCCCCACCATTGCCAGCTGGGGTAGCGACAGCGCAGCAAGATCGCCACGACAGTAGAGCAACAGGGGTGCCGCGGGAATTTCCCGCAACAAGGGTGGATAAATCGGGTGATCTTGCGGAATAAGGAGATTGTCAGGCAAAGCGGCCCAAGCCAGGCTCTGCTCAACCACTGGCGAGGGCCAGCGCAGTTGTTTGATCTGCTCTGACGATAACCCCATACCATGCAGTTGCGCTTCATCGCTCTGGAACAGGGTCTCAATACTTCCCCCGGCCCGCTCCAACAGACGTGCAGCGGTCACCGGACCGATACCGGTGACCGCATCGAGAGTTAGCCAGAGCGCCAGACGCGCGTCGGGGTAGTTCACCTCAGAAGTGAGTGACCTGATAGCCCGCACTCACCATGTCGTTACTCTGCATGATGAGACCGTAACTCAGCTTGTCATACACCTTGAACAACATGACACGGGCAATCGCTTCAGAGGGCAGTGGTGCCTTCTTGTTACTGCTGTAAAACACCCGGTTAAAAACCGACGAGAGTTCCTTGTACTGTACATCGCCATTCTTGGTGACCAGAGCAGCACCGGGCCGTCTGACATCCAGCACATCCCCGGCGACCAATTGATCGCGGCCACCCCGGTTGATCAGCACCACATCAAACTTGCCACCGCCCCGGGTCTTATTCGGCAAATCGATGATATAGCCCGGCGTGATGGCAGGTGCCGCTTTCGGTGTGAAGACGGCGGGCATGTTCTCCTGAGCGGGCAGCGGCATCACCTTGTCGCCCTGCAGCACTTCGCGCTGGTTATGAGTCAGAGTCACCTCGGTCCGATCGCCATCAAGACGCGCCACGGCCCGCACCACACCGGCAAAGATCGCCTCCTGGCCCAGCAGTTCACCGGTTTCGCGATCCTTGTAGACCACTCCGGGGTGATAAATGCCATAGACCTGCCCCGGTGTCAGGGAGCCCTGTACATAGAGGGTGTCCCCCTCCAGCATGCCGATATGTTTCTGATCCGACCCCAGCAGATAGGGCAAGGTTTTCTGCTGCTGGTTGTCAGCCAGAATATGGTCGGTTTGCAGGAAGGGGCCTATCTCGCTGATAGGCAGGGTCGGAATGGGGTTGGCTTTGTTCTCGTAACGGGTTTTCGGGCCGAGACGGATGACTTGCTTGCCACCGTGCATCGCCTTGCCAAGCCGGGGTTCACCATTGACCCAGCTCAGATGCAGTACATCACCGGGGTAGATCCAGTGAGGATTGGCAATCTGCGGGTTGATGTTCCAGAGTCGGGGCCAGAGCCAAGGTTCGGAAAGATACTTGCCGGAGATATCCCACAGGGTGTCGCCTTTTTGCACTACATAGCTTTCGGGGTAACCCACTTTCAGCCTCAGCTGATCGGCCACTGCTGCCTGACTCACGGTCACCAGCAGGCAGGCGAGGATGGTTTGCTTCAGATACATAACACTCCCTGTTACTTCTGTACGCAAAGTGTTGCTGTTTTTTGTCGGCGTAAATGACTAGAATTACGCCAATATTGACTGCATTTATACGAAACTAAAGAAAAAACTATGGCCATTCTAGATGTATTGCGTTTTCCCGATGAGCGCCTGCGCACCGTTGCAGCCCCTGTCGAGACCTTTACACCCGAGTTACAACAGATTGTAGATGATATGTTCGAAACCATGTACGCGGAGGAAGGCATTGGCCTGGCCGCGACTCAGGTCGACATTCACCAGCGCATCATAGTGATCGATGTCTCTGAAAACCGTGAAGATCCTCTGGTATTGATCAATCCGGAGGTCATCGAGCAGTGCGGCAGCACCGGCATTGAAGAGGGTTGCCTCTCCGTGCCCGGCAGCCGTGCTCTGGTGCCTCGCGCCGAACAGATCAAAATCCGCGCCCTGGATCGCAACGGCAAGCCGTTCGAGCTGGAAGCGGACGATCTGCTCGCCATCTGCATCCAGCATGAGATGGATCATCTGGTCGGCAAGCTGTTTGTGGATTACTTGTCCCCGCTCAAGCGCCAGCGCATTCGCCAGAAGCTGGAAAAGATGGCCCGTGAAGATCGCAAAGTCCTCTGAGGATCTGCCCCATTGAATAAGCTGAAACTGATTTTTGCCGGTACTCCCGACTTCGCCGCCCGTCACCTGGCGGCGTTGTTGTCTTCCGACCACGAGGTCGTTGCCGTTTATACCCAGCCTGACAAGCCCGCTGGCCGTGGCCAGAAGCTCACCGCCAGCCCGGTCAAAGAGCTGGCGCTGGTCCACAACCTGCCGGTTTACCAACCTGCCTCTCTGCGCAAGGAAGAGGCGCAAGCCGAACTGGCCGCCCTTGGCGCCGACCTGATGGTGGTAGTTGCCTATGGCCTGATCCTGCCCAAGGTGGTGCTCGATACCCCGCGTCTGGGCTGCATCAACGTCCATGGCTCCCTGCTGCCTCGCTGGCGCGGTGCCGCACCGATCCAGCGCTCTATCTGGGCGGGCGATGCCGAAACTGGCGTCACCATCATGCAGATGGATGTGGGATTGGATACCGGCGCCATGATCCGCAAAGTGACCTGCCCCATCGCCGCCGACGAGACCTCCGCCAGCCTCTATGACAAGCTGGCCGAGCTGGGCCCGCAGGCACTGGTCGACACCATCAATGCCATGGCCGCCGGTGAAACCGCTGCCGAGGCGCAAGATGATGCGCTGGCCAACTACGCCGAAAAGCTCTCCAAGGAAGAGGCCCGCATCGACTGGTCGATGGAGGCTGTTGCCATCGAACGCTGCATCCGCTCGTTCAACCCCTGGCCCATCAGCTGGTTTGAAGTGGCTGACCAGACCGTCAAGGTATGGCAAGCCGCCGTCATTGACAGCGACCACGGCCAACCCGCCGGCACCCTGCTCAAGGCCGACAAGCAGGGGATCGATATCGCGACCGGCAAAGGGGTACTGCGCCTGCTGACCCTGCAACCGCCCGGCAAGAAGGCGATGTCCGTTTCGGATCTGCTCAACTCTCGCCGCGACTGGTTTGAACCCGGCACGCAATTGAATTGAACTGGATTGAATTGACACAAGCGGGGCCCAGGCCCCGACTTGCGCATCTAAGGTAACTCTATGAAAACACGTGCACAGGCCGCTCTCGTTATTCAACAGGTGCTGGATCAGGGTCAATCCCTCTCCGCTGTTCTGCCTGCTGCCCAGGAGAAGGTTGCACCTCGCGACCGCGCTCTCCTGCAAGAACTCTGCTACGGCACCCTGCGCTGGCTGCCCCGCCTCGATGCGGCAGTCAACGAGATGATGGACAAGCCGCTCAAAAACAAGAGCCGCATTTTCCACTACCTCATCCTGGTCGGTCTCTATCAGCTCATCTACACCCGCATTCCGGCTCACGCTGCGGTGGCCGAGACCGTCAACGCCGTCAAACTGCTCAAGGGCACCTCCCTGCGTGGCCTCATCAACGGCGTGCTGCGCAACTTCCAGCGCAGCGCCGAAGTCATTCTGCTGCGCATCGACCGCGTTCCCAGCATTCGCCTCGGTCATCCGGAGTGGCTCACCAAGCGCCTGCGTCAGGCCTATCACGATGAGTGGGAATTCATCATGGAGGCGAACAACCAGCGCCCCCCCATGTGGATCCGCAACAACAGCCAGCGCCAGAGCCGCGATGCCATGCTGGCTCGCATGGCCGAAGCCGGCATCAATGCCGTGGCCGGTGAAGAGGGAGAGGATTGCATCCTGCTGGAGCGTCCCTGCGATGTGACCAAGCTGCCCGGCTTCGAGGTCGGTGACTGCTCGGTACAGGATGGTGCAGCACAGCAGGCCGCGGCACTGCTCGACCCGCAACCGGGCGAGTGGGTGCTGGATGCCTGCGCGGCCCCCGGCGGCAAGACTGCCCACCTGCTTGAGCGTCAGCCCAAGCTGGCTGGCGTGGTTGCCGTCGATGCCGACGAAAACCGCCTCAAGCGGGTGCAGGAGAACCTGGACCGCATCGGCCTGAGCGCCAAGGTGATCCATGGCGATGCCGCGGCGCCGGAACAGTGGTGGCCGGAGGGCCAGTTCGACCGCATCCTGCTGGATGCCCCCTGCTCCGCCACCGGCGTGATCCGCCGCCACCCCGACATCAAGTGGCTGCGCCGTGATCAGGACATCCGCGAGCTGGCCGAGCTGCAGCGCCGTATTCTGAACGCCCTCTGGGGCAAGCTGAAGAGCGGCGGCACCCTGCTCTACGCCACCTGCTCTGTCCTGCCGGAAGAGAACCGCGAACAGATCCGCGCCTTCCTTGCCGCGACCAAAGATGCCAAATTGGTACCGTTGCACGAACAGGACACCCCGGACTGCCCGGGTCGCCAGTTCCTGCCGGGTGAAGCCGAGATGGATGGCTTCTACTACGCCAAACTGGTCAAGCTCTGAACCGGGCATGACAAACCTCATTCGGGAGAGCCGCCAGCTCCGTTCTGGCGCTCCCCTTTACAGCATCAACGTGAGTAGACGTTCCCTATGAAAATCATCATTTTGGGAGCCGGCCAGGTCGGCGGCACTCTGGCCGAGAACCTGGCCGGGGAGAACAACGACATCACCATCGTCGACACCGACAGCGAACGCCTGCGCGAACTGCAGGACAAGTTTGACCTGCGGGTGGTCAACGGTCACGGCGCCCACCCCAAGGTGCTGCGCGAAGCGGGTGCTCAGGATGCCGACATGCTGGTCGCCGTCACCAACAGTGACGAGACCAACATGATCGCCTGTCAGGTGGCCTACTCCCTGTTCAACACCCCGAACAAGGTGGCACGGATCCGCTCGCCGGCCTATCTGACCGAGCGGGATCGCCTGTTCCTGCCGGAATCGGTGCCGGTGGATCACCTGATCGCGCCGGAGCAGTTGGTGACCGACTATGTACGTCGCCTGATCGAATATCCGGGCGCCCTGCAAGTGGTTGATTTTGCAGGTGGCCGCGTCGGTCTGGTCGCGGTCAAGGCCTACTACGGTGGCCCGCTGGTGGGTAACGCCCTCTCGACCCTGCGCGAGCACATGCCTAACATCGAAACTCGGGTAGCGGCCATCTTCCGTCAGGGCCGCCCGATCCGTCCGCAAGGTACCACCATCATCGAAGCGGATGACGAGGTCTTCTTCGTCGCCGCCGCGGGCCATATCCGTGCCGTGATGTCGGAGCTGCAGCGCCTCGAGAGCCCCTACCGTCGCATCATGATCGTCGGTGGTGGCAACATCGGCGCCGGTCTCGCCCGCCAGCTGGAGAAGCGCTACAGCGTCAAGCTCATCGAGCGCAACCAGAAGCGGGCGGAGCAGCTCTCCGAACTGCTGGAGAACACCATCGTCTTCTGCGGCGATGCGGCGGATCAGGAGCTGCTGGCCGAGGAGCACATCGACCAGATCGACGTCTTCATCGCCGTGACCAACGAGGATGAGGCCAACATCATGTCGGCGCTGCTCGCCAAGAAGATGGGCGCCAAGAAGACCATGGTGCTGATCCAGCGCGGCGCCTACGTCGATCTGGTGCAGGGTGGCTCCATCGATATCGCCATCTCGCCGCAGCAGGCCACCATTTCGGCGCTGTTGACCCATGTGCGCCGGGCCGATATCGCCAACGTCTACAGCCTGCGCCGCGGCGCGGCCGAGGCGATCGAGGCGATTGCCCACGGCGATGAGAACACCTCCAAGGTGGTCAGCAAGACGGTGGGCGAGCTCAAGCTGCCGCCGGGCACCACCATCGGTGCCGTGGTGCGCGGGGATGAGGTGCTGATCGCCCACGATCGCACCAAGATCCAGCAGGATGACCACGTGGTCATGTTCCTGGTGGACAAGAAGTACATCCCGGAAGTGGAGCGGCTGTTCCAGCCAAGCCCCTTCTTCCTGTAACGTCTTCATGCGCACAGGCTGTCAAACCAGACCCGGCTCAGCTCCCCCAAGGGGATGGTCCGGGTCTTTTGTTAATCAACGACCAGGTTATCGAACATGATCAAGCTGCGTCCCATTATCTTCACCCTCGGGCTGGTGCTCTCCAAGCTGGCGCTCTTCATGTGGCTGCCCACCTTGCTGGCACTGCTCACCGGGTCAGAGGGATTTGTCGAGTTTCTCAAGTCCGTGCTGATCACCCACGGCGCTGCCCTGCTCTGCCTCCACTACGGTCGCAAGGCGGAGTTTCATCTGGGGGTGCGGGAGATGTTCCTGCTCACCACCTCGGTCTGGGTGGTGGCCTGCATCTTCGGCGCCCTGCCCTTTGTCTTCATCACCCACATCAACTTCACCGATGCCTATTTCGAGACCATGTCCGGGGTGACCACCACGGGCTCCACCGTGCTCTCCGGCCTCGACAACATGGCCCACAGCATCCTGTTGTGGCGATCCATCCTGCAGTGGCTGGGAGGGGTCGGCTTTATCGTGATGGCGGTAGCCGTGCTGCCCTACCTCAACGTCGGCGGCATGAAGCTGTTCCAGACCGAGAGCTCGGACTGGTCGGACAAAAGCGCCCCGCGTGCCAAGACGGTGGCCAACAATATCGTCGTGGTCTATCTGGTGCTCTCCATGCTCTGCTTTATGGCCTACTGGGCCAGCGGCATGAACATGTTCGAGGCGATCAACCACGCCATGACCACTCTCAGTACCGGCGGCTACTCCACCTCCGATCAATCCATGTCCCACTTCTCCAACTCGGCACACTGGATTGGCACCCTGTTCATGTTCCTCGGCGGCCTGCCCTTCCTGCTCTATGTGCAGAGCCTCAACCACAGGGACTACAGCCTGTTCAAGGATGCCCAGGTGCGCGGCTTCTTCTGGCTGGTGGTGTGGGTCACCGTCATCATGACCTTCTATCTGTGGGAGAGAGATCTGTTCGGCTTCTGGGATGCCCTGCGCATCAGCTGCTTCAACATCGTCTCGGTACTCACCACCACCGGCTACGGCCTTGGTGACTTCGGCACCTGGGGACCGCTCGCCAGCATCGTCTTCATCGTGCTGCTGGCTCTTGGGGCCTGCTCCGGCTCTACTGCGGGCGGTCTCAAGATCTTCCGGGTACAGGTGGCATTCGCCCTGTTCAGAAAGCAGATGCGCCAGCTGATGCACCCCTCTGCCGTATTCCCCCAGAAGTACAACGGCCGGACAGTCAATGACGCCATCATCCGCTCGATGATCTCCTTCGTACTAGCCTACTTCGCCATCATTCTGGTGATAGCCGCACTGCTGGGCGCCATCGGGCTTGACCCCCTGACAGCCATATCCAGCTCCATCACCGCCGTTGCCAACGTTGGCCCGGGCATGGGCCCGGTGGTCGGCCCCAGCACCAACTTTGCCAGCCTGCCGGAATCGGCCAAATGGCTGCTGTCATTCGGCATGCTGCTGGGACGACTGGAGATCCTGACGGTCGCAGTGCTCTTCTTCCCCTCCTTCTGGCGCCAGTAATCCCTTACTGCAAGCCAGCAAAAAGCCGCAGCGTTCATCCGCTGCGGCTTTTTTATCTCACCTATCCCCACGACCTTCGCTCAACGCTCATCAGCCCCATTACCGGATAGCCTGAACGAGCTCATCAGGATGGACAGAGCGGATCACTGGCATAAAAAAACGAACCCAAACCAGAGGTTTGGGTCCGTTTATCAGTGAACCGTCAGCGGCCGCAAGGGCTGCCGAGACTCAGCACATGGCATTAACCACGGCCAGAGCGCTTGCGATCCAGCTCGGTCAGCAATTTCTTGCGGATACGGATGTTCTTCGGAGTCACTTCTACCAGTTCGTCGTTATCGATGAACTCGAGAGCCTGTTCCAGAGTCATGCGGATCGGCGGAGTCAGCACTTGAGCTTCGTCGGTACCGGAGGCACGCATGTTGGTCAGCTGTTTGCCTTTCAGGCAGTTAACAGTCAGGTCGTTGGAACGGGAGTGAATACCGATCACCTGGCCTTCGTACACTTCGGTCGCGTGACCGATGAACAGACGACCACGGTCTTGCAGACCGAACAGGGCGTAGGTCAGAGCCTTACCGGTTGCGTTGGAGATCAGCACACCATTCTGACGCTCGCCGATGCTGCCACCCTTGTGCGGACCGTAGTGGTCGAAGGTGTGGTACAGCAGACCGGTACCTGAGGTCATGGTCATGAACTCGGTCTGGAAACCGATCAGGCCACGGCTCGGGATCATGAAGTCCAGACGGACACGACCCTTGCCATCCGGGGTCATGTTGGTCATTTCGCCTTTACGCAGACCCAGTTGCTCCATCACGGAACCCTGGTGCGCTTCTTCAACGTCCACAGTTACGGTTTCGAACGGTTCTTGCAGAACGCCATCAACAGTACGCAGGATTACTTCCGGACGGGACACAGCCAGTTCGTAACCTTCGCGACGCATGTTCTCGATCAGGATGGAGAGGTGCAGCTCACCACGACCGGATACACGGAACTTGTCCGGATCATCGGTCTCTTCCACGCGCAGGGCCACGTTGTGGACCAGCTCCTGGTTCAGACGCTCCAGAATGTTACGGGAGGTCACGAACTTGCCCTCTTTACCGGCGAACGGTGAGGTGTTGACCTGGAAGGTCATGTTCACGGTCGGCTCGTCAACGGAGAGCGGCGGCAGGGCTTCAACGGCACCGTTGTCACAGATGGTGTCGGAGATTTTCAGCTCGCCCAGACCGGTGATAGCGATGATGTCACCCGCTTGCGCGTCGGTAACTTCAGTACGGGACAGACCCAGGTAACCCAGCACCTGACCGACTTTACCGTTACGGGTCTTGCCGTCAGCACCAACGATGGTGACTTGCTGGTTGGTCTTGACGCGACCACGGGTGATACGGCCGATACCGATAACGCCCACGTAGGAGTTGTAGTCCAGCTGGGAGATCTGCATCTGGAAACCACCTTCGGCATCAGCCTTCGGCGCTTCAACGTTGTCAACGATGGCCTGGAACAGCGGCTCCATGTTCTCGGACTCGACGTCCTGATCCATGGTGGCCCAACCGTTCAGTGCAGAGGCGTAAACAACTTTGAAATCCAGCTGTTCGTCAGTCGCGCCCAGGTTGTCGAACAGGTCGAATACCTGATCCATTACCCAGTCAGGACGAGCACCCGGACGGTCAACCTTGTTGATGACCACGATCGGCTTCAGACCCTGAGCGAACGCTTTCTGGGTCACGAAACGGGTTTGCGGCATCGGGCCGTCTACGGCGTCAACCAGCAGCAGCACGGAGTCAACCATGGACAGTACGCGCTCTACTTCACCACCGAAGTCGGCGTGACCCGGGGTATCAACGATGTTGATGCGGTAGTCATTCCAGCGGATCGCAGTGTTCTTGGCGAGAATGGTGATGCCACGTTCCCGTTCCAGATCATTGGAGTCCATGATCCGTTCCTGGCCTTCCGTGGAGCGGTCCAGGGTGCCGGACTGCTGCAGCAGCTTATCAACCAGAGTCGTTTTGCCGTGGTCAACGTGCGCAATAATCGCAATATTGCGTAAATTCTCTAACATTCTCGCCTCAATCACCGGGTAAAATTGGGCGCTAATTGTACTCTTGCCTTTGTGATCTGCCTAGCAGAATTGCAGTACATTCGCGCATAACAACAGATCTGGATCATAGACCTCTCTGACAAACCCTGCTTAGATGGGCGGTGACCGTATTTCGCGCACCATTACAGTGCACCAAAACGATCCACCACCGCACTAAATTGATGCAACGCGAGTCGAGATCGCCTGATTTTGGGGAGCCTCTTCAGCGAGATTGCCCTGAAATCAAGCTGTCACAAACTTGGCACGATACTGGCTTATGTGAATACGACGACGCATTCACCCAGAGAGTTTTAACACCGGAGGTTACTTAGCATGTCAGCCCAGAACGTTTTGGCCCTGATCCAGGAACACGAAGTCAAGTTTGTTGATCTGCGCTTTACCGACACCAAGGGTAAAGAGCAGCATGTATCCATCCCTGCTCACCAGGTTGATGAAGATTTCTTCGAAGACGGCAAGATGTTCGATGGTTCCTCCATCGGCGGCTGGAAGGGCATCAACGAATCCGACATGGTACTGATGCCGGACGCAGCCTCCGCCAAGCTGGACCCGTTCACCGAAGAGACCACCCTGAACATCGTTTGTGACGTGCTGGAGCCTGCCACCATGCAGGGCTACGACCGCGATCCGCGCTCCATCGCCAAGCGTGCAGAAGATTTCCTGAAGTCCAGCGGCATCGCTGACACCGTGCTGTTCGGGCCGGAGCCGGAATTCTTCATGTTCGACAACATCACCTTCTCCAACACCATGGGCCACAGCTTCGTGAAAATCGAATCTGAAGAAGCCGCATGGAACTCCGGCACTGCCTATGAGCATGGCAACAAGGGTCACCGTCCGTTCGTGAAAGGCGGTTACTTCCCGGTTGCACCGGTCGACTCTTCCCAGGATATCCGCGCCGCCATGTGTCTGGTGCTGGAAGAGATGGGCCAGGTCGTTGAAGCTCACCACCACGAAGTGGCCACTGCCGGTCAGAACGAGATCGCTACCCGCTTCAACACTCTTACGCTGAAAGCTGATGAAGTACAGGTACTGAAGTACGTGATCCACAACGTGGCCCACGCCTACAACAAGACCGTTACCTTCATGCCGAAACCCATGTTCGGTGACAACGGCTCCGGCATGCACTGCCACCAGTCTCTGGCCAAGAACGGCGTCAACCTGTTCGCTGGTGACCTGTACGGCGGTCTGTCCGAGATGGCGCTGCACTACATCGGCGGTATCATCAAGCACGCCAAAGCCATCAACGCCTTCGCCAACCCGACCACCAACTCCTACAAGCGTCTGGTTCCGGGTTATGAAGCACCGGTCATGCTGGCCTACTCTGCCCGCAACCGCTCTGCCTCCATCCGTATCCCGGTGGTACCGAGCCCGAAAGCCCGTCGTATCGAAGTGCGCTTCCCGGATCCGGCTGCCAACCCGTACCTGGCCTTCGCAGCCCAGCTGATGGCCGGTCTGGACGGTATCATCAACAAGATCCATCCGGGCGATGCCATGGACAAGAACTTGTACGACCTGCCGCCGGAAGAGGCTGCAGAAGTGCCGACCGTTGCCGGTTCTCTGGACGAAGCCCTGGCCGCTCTGGATGCTGACCGCGAGTTCCTGACCCGTGGCGGCGTGTTCAGCGATGACTTCATCAACTCCTATCTGGAACTGAAACAGCAGGATGTTGACCGTGTGCGCATGACCCCGCACCCGCTGGAGTTCGAACTGTACTACTCCGTCTAAGTCTCAGCAGACTGGCCGTTTAAATCAGGTCAGCTTGCTTAATCGTGACAAAACCCGCCATCTGGCGGGTTTTTTCTCTGATAGGATTAAGCAAAATACCGTCAAGGAGAGATGGATGAACAACAAGCATGGCATAGGGGTGCTCAGCCTCCTGTTGCTGACCTCGTTCGGTACGGATGCGGCCAAGGTCTACTCCTGGGTCGATGGCAATGGCATCACCCACTACTCGGATGCGCCACCACCCGGCAAAAACGCCAAAGAGGTCGATCTGCGGGTCGCCCCGCTGCTGGGCAGCAGCGCGCCCAGATCGGTGCAGGTGGATAACTTCAACAGCCTGACCGGCGCCGATGCCAAGAAAGAGAAAGAGGCGGCCAAGCTGACCATCGAACTGCTCTCCCCGGAACAGGGCAGCACCCTGCGCGACAACACAGGCAACATCGTCTTTCAGGGCACCATCAGCCCCAAACCTCCGACCCAGTATGATGTGCGCCTGACCCTGGATGGCAAAGCCGCCCCCATCGTCAGCAACAGCCTCTCTGTCCGCGTCGAAAACGTCGATCGCGGCGCCCACGAGGCTCAACTCGAGCTGCTCGCCAAAGACGGTACGATCCTTGCTAAATCCAGTGCAGTCACCTTTTACCTGCATAGAGCGAGCGTGACGCCGGCTCCCAAACCCACCCCCAAAGCCGACTAGGGGTGATATAGCGCACCGATGCGGGTAAACTCTATGCACCATATCGGTGCATGACAGGTGTGTAGCACCGTTTTAGGGAGAAACCTGTGCCAACCCGCTCGGACAACGCCAAAACACTCTTGGATAATTTGCTGACCGCCGTGATCCTGATGGATGAGCGGCTCTGCATCCAGTTCGTCAACCCGGCGGCTGAACAGCTGCTCTCCCTCAGTGAACGCAGGCTGATCGGCATCGAACTGCCCCATCTGCTGGAACATATCTCCCTCGATTTGCAGCGGCTCAAGCAGTGCCTCGTGTCAGGGCAAGGCTTTACCGATAGCGAAGTGACTCTGGTGGTAGAGGGAGAACCGCGACTGGTGGAACTGAGCGCGACCCCGATGGCCGACCATGAACAGCGTCTGCTGGTGGTGGAGCTGCGCAAGATCGACCAGCAGAAGAAGATCAGTCAGGAGCAGCAGCAACATGCCCAGCAGCTGGCGGCCAAGGAGCTGGTGCGCGGGCTGGCCCACGAAATCAAGAATCCCCTCGGCGGCCTGCGCGGCGCGGCACAGTTGCTGCAAAAAGAGCTGCCGGATCCGGCGCTGCGCGAATATACCGGCATCATCATCGAACAGGCTGACAGGCTGCGGGTACTGGTCGATCGGCTGCTCGGCCCCCAGCGCCCCGGCCGTCACCAGATGCACAATGTCCATTCGGTGCTGGAGCAGGTACGCCGACTGGTGGAGCTCGAACTCCCTCCCTCTGTTCGCATCGAGCGGGATTACGACCCCAGCATCCCCGAATTCGAGATGGAGCCGGATCAACTGCAGCAGGCGTTTCTCAACATAGTGCGCAACGCCGCCGAAGCGCTGGGGGATCAGACCGGGCTTATCCGCATCAAGACTCGCACCGCGTTCCAGATCACCATCCACGGCCAGCGCTACCGGCTGGCGGCGGAGATCAAGATCATCGACAACGGCCCCGGCATTCCCGATGCCATTCGCGACACCCTGTTCTATCCCATGATCACCGGCAAGGAGGGGGGAACCGGGCTCGGCCTCTCCATCGCCCAGAACCTGATCGACCAGCACAAGGGGCGAATTGACTGCATCAGCTGGCCGGGTCACACCGAATTCACCATTTTTCTACCGCTTCGCAAGTAAGGGAACCCCATGACCGCCAAAGTGTGGATCGTCGATGACGACAGTTCTATCCGCTGGGTGCTGGAGCGCACTCTCGGCAGCGAAGGCTTCAACTGCGAGAGCTTTGCCGATGGCGAAGCCCTGCTGCACGCCCTTGAGCTGCGCTCGCCCGATGTGATCCTCTCCGATATCCGGATGCCGGGCATCGATGGTTTGAGCCTGCTGGAGCAGATCCACCGTCGTCAGGCCGATCTGCCCATCATCATCATGACCGCCCACTCGGATCTCGACAGCGCGGTCAACGCCTACCAGCGCGGCGCCTTCGAGTACCTGCCCAAACCGTTCGACATCGACGAAGCGGTTACCCTGGTGCGCCGCGCCGAGAATCACCTCAAGGAGCAGCGCACCAAGCGCAAGTCTCGTCAGCAAGAGGCCACCGCCACCCCGGAGATCATCGGTGAGGCGCCAGCGATGCAGGAGGTGTTCCGTGCCATCGGCCGCCTGTCACGCTCCAGCATCTCGGTGCTGATCAACGGCCAGAGCGGTACCGGCAAGGAGCTGGTCGCCCATGCGCTGCACAAGCACAGCCCGCGCGCCCACAAGAACTTCATCGCCCTCAACATGGCTGCCATTCCGAAAGATCTCATCGAATCGGAGCTGTTCGGTCACGAGAAGGGGGCCTTCACCGGTGCCAACAACATCCGCCACGGCCGCTTCGAGCAGGCCGACGGCGGCACCCTGTTTCTCGACGAGATCGGCGACATGCCGCTGGATGTGCAAACCCGGCTGCTGCGGGTATTGGCCGACGGCCAGTTCTACCGGGTAGGCGGCCATCAGCCGGTGCAGGTGGATGTACGGATCATCGCCGCCACCCACCAAAATCTGGAGAAGCGGGTCGCCGATGGCGAGTTTCGCGAGGATCTGTTTCACCGCCTCAACGTCATTCGCATCCACATCCCCGCTCTCAAGGAGCGCCGTGAGGATATCCCCCAGCTGGCCCGTCACTTCCTGCTGCGCGCAGCCAAGGAGCTGAACGTCGAGGCCAAGAGCCTGCACCCCGATACCCAGGCCTATATCAGCCGCCTGCCCTGGCCGGGCAACGTGCGCCAGCTGGAGAACGTCTGCCGCTGGCTTACCGTGATGGCCTCGGGGCAAGAAGTGCTGGTCGGCGACCTGCCTGCCGAGCTGCTCACCCCCATCACCCACAACGCCGAACCGGGTCAACCGGCGTTGCCCGGTTGCTGGCAGCAACAGTTGCAGGAGTGGGTGGCCAGCAAGCTGGCGCTGGGAGAGACAGACATCCTGGCCGATGCCATGCCCCAGTTCGAACGGATCATGCTGGAGACGGCGCTGGAACACACCCACGGCCACAAGCAGGAGGCGGCGCGCCTGCTCGGTTGGGGCCGCAACACCCTGACCCGCAAGCTGAAGGAACTCGATCTCTCCTGAGTCCCGGGGAAAAACGATTCCCATCACGCCCTGACAAATCACCGTCCGCCAGAACCCCGTTTAACCATAAACGGGGTATCTTTTTTGAAAGCCCCGCCTAGAATGGCAGGCTTTCAAACCTGACTCGACGAGGGCGCCCCCATGATTGACAGATCTCTCCCCCTGACCGACCTGCACCGCCATCTGGACGGCAACATCCGCCCGCAAACCATCCTCGAGCTGGGTCGCCAACACAATATCCAGCTACCCGCCTTCGAGCTGGAGGCGCTGCGTCCCCACGTGCAGATCGTCGAAAACGAGCCGAGTCTGGTTGCCTTCCTGAAGAAACTGGACTGGGGCGTGGCCGTGCTTGCCGACTATGACGCCTGCCGCCGGGTTGCCTACGAAAATGTGGAAGATCTGCTGCGCGCCGGTATCGACTATGCCGAGCTGCGCTTCAGCCCGGCCTATATGGCGATGGCCCACAAGCTGCACCCGCAGGGAGTGGTGGAAGCCATCATCGACGGCGTGGCCGCGGGCAGCCGTGACTTCGGCATCAAGACCAACCTGATCGGCATCATGAGCCGCACCTTCGGCACCGAGCAGTGCAATCAGGAGCTGGCAGCCTGTCTGGCCCACCGCGACAAGCTGGTCGCCATCGATCTGGCCGGTGACGAGCTGGGCTTCCCGGGCGAACTCTTTGTCGACCACTTCCGCAAGGTGCGCGATGCAGGCATGCGCGTCACCGTACACGCCGGTGAAGCCGCTGGCCCCGAGAGCATGTGGCAGGCCATTCGCGAGCTGGGTGCCGAGCGTATCGGCCACGGCGTCAAAGCGATTCAGGATCCAGCCCTGATGGCCTATCTGGCCGAGCACCGCATCGGCATCGAATCCTGCCTCACCTCCAACGTCCAGACCACCACGGTGGCGAGCCTGACCGAACACCCGATCCGCCAGTTCCTGGCCGCCGGTGTGCTGGCCTGCCTCAACACCGATGACCCGGCGGTGGAAGGGATCGACCTGCCCCACGAATATGAGGTGGCCGCTCCGGCCGCTGGCATGACCGCCAGCGAGATCCGCACCGCCCAGCAGAACGGCCTGACCCTGGCCTTCCTGAGCGATAGCGAGAAAGCCGAACTGAGCGCCCGCGCAGCCAGCCGCTGATCCACAACGGCACTGCAAATAAAAACGGCCCACTTCGGTGGGCCGTTTGCTTTGCGGATTTCAGATGATGGGTCAGCACTGGGCCAGCTGGCAGATAGCAAAAGGCCCAAACAGGGTTTGGGCCTTGGCTGATGGCGACACTGGGAAATAACTACTCCCGCTCCTTGTCGCGCTCCAGCGCCCGCTCCACCAGCGGCTCGGGCAGACTCTTGGTCACCTCCACCCCCAGCTCGCGGAAACGCTCGACCTGGGCAATCAGGTTGCCACGGCCGTTGACCAGCCGTCCCATTGCCTTGTCGTAGCTCTCCTGCGCTTTGTGCAGGCTGCCGCCCATCTGCTGCATCTCCTCGACAAACAGCCGCAGCTTTTCGTAGAGGCGACCGGCCCGCTCGGCGATCTGGCGAGCATTCTGGTTCTGCCGCTCGTAGCGCCACAGGTTCTCGATGGTGCGCAGCGCCACCATGAGATTGGTTGGGCTCACCAGCAGGATATTGTTGTCGAGGCCGTAACGCACCAGCGAGGGATCGGCCTCCATGGCGGTGAGGAAGGCGGGCTCCACCGCCACGAACATCAGCACATAGTCGAGGGTGCGCACCCCGGGCAACTGCTGGTAATCCTTGCGGCCCAGCTCGCGGATATGGTTGCGCACCGAGGCGACGTGCTCCTTGAGCGCCACCGCCTTCTCCAGCTCGTCATCGGCGTTGTACCAGCGTTCGTAGGCGGTCAGCGACACCTTGGCGTCGATGATGATGTCTTTTTCCTGCGGCAGGTGGACAATCACGTCGGGCTGGTAGCGCTTGCCCTTCTCCACCTCAATATTGACCTGGGTGTGGTACTCGTGGCCCTCGCGCAAGCCGCATTCGCTGAGGATCCGCGCCAGCACCACTTCACCCCAGTTGCCCTGCTGCTTGCTGTCACCCTTGAGGGCGCGGGTCAGCGCTGCCGCCTCCTCGGTCATGCGGGCATTGAGCTCGGCGAGGCGCTCCAGTTCGAACTTGAGGCTGTGGCGCTGGGCCGTCTCCTGCGCGTGAGTCTCCCCCACCTGACGGCGAAAGCCCTCGAGCTGTTCTTTGAGCGGTGTGAGCAGCAGATCGAGGCTATTCTGGTTCAGTTCGCGGAAGTTGCCGGAGTTTTGCTCGAAGATCCGGTTGGCAAGGTTCTCGAACTGCTGGCTGAGGCGCTGCTCCGCCTCCTGTTGCAGTTGCAGCTTCTCGGCGGCGGCCAACCGTTCGCTGCGCAGGGTCGCTTCCGCATCCTTGAGGCGGGCGGTGAGCTTGATCAGCAGGGTCTGCTGCTGATCCAGCTTCTGCTGGCCCTGCATCCGCTCATCCTGCAACTCGTCGAAGCGATCCTGCAGCACCTGATAACGCTCCTGCGCCAGCATCAGCTCCTGAGCCTGCGCCGTGGCGGCCCGCCGCCCGATCAGCCAGCCCAGTCCGAGGGCCAGCACGGCGGCAGGCAGCAAGATCCCCCAGAGCCCGGGGTCGATCATTTGCGGCTCCGCTGACGCAGGAAGAGTTCGAGATAGCGGTTAACCAGAATCCAGATCACCACGTAGATGAGGTAGGCGGCCAGCACCACCCACTTGTGGGTGTTGACGCCGGTATCGAGCTCGGCGAACTCGATATCCTTGATGCGGCAGTAGGCCCACATCAGCAGGGGAAAGACATAGAGCAGGGACGCACGCCAGAGAAATAGCCACATATGTTTTCATTCAACCACGTAAAAAGACCCGCCTAGCTTACACAAGGGCAACTGCGCTTGCGATCCTGACGGCCGCTATTCTCTGGCCTGCTTCCCGAAACTTCGATAAAATTAACCCCTAATAGGTATCAGGGGCGAGCATGACTCACTATTTCCTCCGTTGGCTGACACAAGGTTGGCAAGCTTCCCGCAAGCCCGCCGTGGTTTGCCATGAAGCGCGCCCGCCATGGGCCATCGAGGAGTCCCAGTACCTCTCCCTCTGCACCCGCTGTGGCGAGTGTTTCAAGGCCTGCCCGCGCGGTCTGCTCAAACCGGCCACCCAGGAGGAGTACGAGGGGAGTCCCATCGCCGGTACGCCAGTGCTCGATCTCGCCTGCGGCCAGTGCAGCTACTGCGGCAGCTGCGCCAGAGCCTGTCCCACCGGCGCCCTCGACCTGCAACTGGGCCGTCAGGTGCAGACCCGGGTGCAGATTGAAGAGAGCTGCCAGGCACGGCAGGGCTTCTACTGCCTGCTCTGTGAAGATGCCTGTCCCCAGCAGGCGATCAAGGCCACCGCCGACGGCATCAACGTCAATATGGATGCCTGCAATGGCTGCGGTGCCTGCGGCCTCGCCTGTCTGCATGGCGCCATCACCCTGATCCGCCAGCCGGGCAGTCGCTAAAAACCACCTGCTTACAAAAGCAAAAGGGGCCATCAGGCCCCTTTCACATCTTGTTCGATATTCCACGCCCCGTCAGGCCATGGTCACAATAGTCTCTTGCTCGATACCCAGCAGGTGGCAGAGACGATTGGGATCGCGCACCGCATCAGCCAGAGTGTACTCACCCAGCACTTCGAGGAAGGCGTTCATGGCGCGGCGCAGAATGCCCTGAATGCGGCAGCCACCGGAGAGACGGCAGTTTTCGCGCTTGCAGTCGACCGGACAGAGCACATGCTCCATGTCCATCACCACATCCCGCAGGTTGATGGAGACCGCCGAGCGACCGAGGCGGATGCCACCGTGCTTGCCGCGTACCGTCTCGATGTACCCCTTGATGCCAAGCTGGTGCACAATTTTGACCACGTGGTTGCGAGAGATGCCGAAGGTATCGGCCACTTCGGTAATGGTCGACAGACGATCCCCCGGCTGAACCGCCAGGAAGGTCAGGGTACGCAGGGCGTAGTCGGTAAATCGTGTCAGTTGCATGGTCGCACTTGCCTCTTACTACAAGCCAGGAATCAGGACGACAACGTTGAGCTAAGAGGCAGGAGACAACCGGTTTGCCTCTGTTTGCCAATTGGTTCGCCAGAGGGGGCCTGTCTCTTAATCTGAGTTGCGGAGTGACAGGTTAAGAGCAGCACAACCGGGTGTCGATGAAGATGCACATAAATCGACACTTTCTTTGATTGATCGCAAACTTGCCGGGTTAGCCCGGCGTTTGCCCGCTTTATGGCGGGTAAATCTACCGAATAGTCCCCCTCGCCAAGCCCCTTCGACCAGCGGCCATATGGCCCGCAAACCGCCCCTCAATCGACTGTCAAAGAGATGGTTCAGTGGGGTTGTTTCAGCCAGTTTTTCAGCGCAACCGAGGGGATGGAGCTCTCGGAGGCGACGGCAAACGCGCCCCAGTCCACCGCGCACTGCAACGCATCCTTGATCGCCATGCCCCGCGCCAGACCATGGATCAATCCGCCAGCGAAGGCATCCCCTGCCCCCGTGGTATCGACCACCGAGACCGGCCGGGCGGCGACCCGGATCTGCTCCTCGCCATGGATCGCTACTGCTCCCGCCTTGCCTTCGGTCAGCACCAGCCATTCGAGCTGCTCCCCCGCCAGCTGGCGGGCATGTTGCCAGGGGTCGCTCACCTCACCGAGATCGGAGCGGGAGGCCACCAGCACATGACAGGGGCGGCGCGCTTGGCCGCCCTTGGGATACTGGGCCACCACGAAGCTCTTGCCGAGCATCTGGCGCATGTAGCTGATGATGGCGGTGCCGGGATAGTTCACATAGAGGCAGTCGATCCCCTCCAGCGGCAGATCGCCGGGCAGGTCGGGACGCCGCGGGCGGCGCAGTATGGTGCGCTCGCCGGTGGAGTCCACCAGGATCAGCAACTCGCCGGTCTCGCCGCCAAAGCGCTCCACCTGGCTGCAATCCAGCCCGTAACCGGCCGCCTGCTCCAGCAACCAGTCGCCGGTCTCGTCCAGCCCGATGCGGGAGGCAATGGTCACCTCGTGACCCGCCCACACCAGCCCGATGCCGGTGTTGGCGGCGCCACCGCCGAGCCTGCGCCCCTGATCCACATATTGCAGCCGGGCCCCCGCCACCAGCGGTTCGGAGAGGGAGAGCACATGATCACAGTTGAGATTGGCAAGCAGCAGAATGCGGGACATAGAGACCTCGGACGATAGAGATAGCCCAAAAGAGACAGGCTGAACCCCGAGTAGAGCCCAGCCTGACAGAAGAGACAACCGGCAGCGATCGGGAATCCGATCGGGATCAATAGATGGGCAGCTCCACCCCGGCCAGCAGCTCGTCAATGCGCGCCTGACTCGGCTGCTGCATCACGCTCTGAATCACCTCCTTGGTGAGGTGGGGCGAGAAGGAGCTGATGAAGTCATACATATAGTTCTGCAGCAGGATGCTCTTGCTGAAGCAGATCTGGGCCGGACAGGGCTTGAACAGGTGCTCCAGATTGATGGAGACCAGCCCGGGGCTGTCGGTGTCGTTGGCCACCAGCGAGGAGATGATGCCGATGCCAAAGCCCAGCTCCACGTAGCGCTTGATCACCCCGGCGTCCATCACCGTCATGTAGTAACTAGGGGTGAGACCGGCGGCATGGAATACCTCGTCCTGCACCTGTCGGCCAGTGGCGCCACTCTCGTAGCTGAGGATCGGGTAGTGGCAGAGCTGCTCCAGGGTCGGCTTCTTCACCTTGGCCAGCGGGTGATCCTGCGGCACCACCAGCGAGAGGGTCCAGAGGTAGGCGGGCAGCGCGATCAGCTCCTTGTCGAAGCCAATCTCGTGGGCAACGATGGAGAAATCGGAGTAACCCTTGCTGATCTGCTCCTTGCTCGCCGACATCACCGGATGGAGGTGGAACGAGATCTTGGGGTACTTCTTGGTGAAGTAGGTAACCGATTTGGGCAGCAGATAGCGGGCAATGGTGTGGGTGGTGTGAATATTGAGGGTGCCCACGGTCGGATCCAGATACTCGCGGGAGATCGCCTTGATCTTGCTCTCGATGTTGAGCATCGCCTCGGCACACTTGATGATCTCCTCCCCCACCGGGGTGATGCGGTGCAAATGCTTGCCACGGCGCTCGAAGATCCGCACCCCCAGCTCGCTCTCCAGCAGGCCAATCTGTTTGCTGACCCCCGGCTGACTGGTGAAGAGCGCATCGGAAGCCACGGACACATTGAGGTTGTGGTCCCGGATCGCGATCAAATACTTCAATTGCTGTAGTTTCAAGGCGTCACACTCTCACACTGGTTTGGCTCAGACAGCTTTGGCTCAGGCCGGGAAGGCAATCAAGCCTGACAAACAGGCCGCCACATGGGCGGCCAGTGTACCATCCGATCCCGACATCTCAGCGCTTGATCCTTCATTTTGCTACAAAATCTAGCATCCGAAGGGGTGGCTGACAAACCGGGTTCAGGCCGCGCCAGCCCGCAGCGGCAGGATCCCCAGAAACTGCAGCAGCCACTGCATCATGGTCGCCGAATCCACCTCCCCCTCCAGCGAGGAGAGGCTGCTCTGGTAGCGCTCGTCGGGCAACAGGCCACGGCGCCGCTCGATCAGCGCCCGGTTATACTCCACCGAAAATTCCGGATGTCCCTGAATGGCCACTATGTTGTTCCCCTGCAGGAACATGAAGTTGGGGCAAAAATCGTTGCCCGCCAGCCGGGTCGCCCCCGGCGGCAGCAGGGCCACCTGATCCTGATGGCTGGCCAGAATGCGGATCTGATCCCGCGCCGGCGCCATCCAGGGCTCATCTGCCAGCATGGGGTGCACCGACACTCCCAGCCCCCATCCCTTGGTGGACTTCACCACCTCTCCGCCCAGCGCCTGGGCGATCACCTGATGACCAAAGCAGACACCGGCCAGCTTGACGTCGGCATCGTGCGCCTGGCGGATCCACGCCCGCAGTGCCTGAATCCAGGGGATATCGCTGTAAGCATCGTGGCGCGAGCCTGTGATGAGCCAGGCATCGCACTCGTGCAGATCCTCCGGCAATTCCCCATCAAGAGCCGACCAGACCCGAAATTCCAGTTCGGGGGCCAGGGCAGCAAAGCCCCTGATAAACATCTCGGAGTAAACGGGGCCAAAACGATCCGCCAGATCGGGATCGAGCCGGTCACAATCGAGAATTCCCAATCGCATCTGTTGTTCCTTTACAGAGTTCGCCCCCGCCAATCATTGACCGGCGGGGGCAAGAGGTTAGGCCATGAACACGCGCCAGCACGTCACTTCATGGTCGGCATGGAGAACTCGGCACCACTGCGCAGGCTCTGGGGCCAGCGCGCCGTCACCGTCTTCATCCGGGTATAGAAGCGAACCCCATCCGGCCCGTGCATGTTGAGCGGCCCGAAGATGGAGCGCTTCCAGCCGCCAAAGCTGTGAAACGCCATCGGCACCGGAATGGGAACGTTCACCCCTACCATACCGACCTGCACCCGCGCCGTGAAGTCCCGCGCAGTGTCGCCGTCACAGGTAAAGATGGCGGTGCCGTTGCCGTACTCGTGCTCGTTGATGAGGCGCAGCGCCGTCTCGTAGTCAGGCACCCGCACGATGGAGAGCACAGGGCCAAAGATCTCCTCGCGGTAGATGCGCATCTCGGGGGTCACCTCGTCAAACAGGCAGCCCCCGATAAAGTAACCCTCATCGTGGCTCAGCGTGCGGCCATCGACCCGCAGCGCGGCCCCTTCGGCCACCCCCTGATCAACGTAGCCGCGCACCTTGGCCAGATGTTCTTTGCTGATGAGCGGCCCCATCTCGTTCTCCGGGCTCTGGCCCAACCCCGGGCCCACCCGCAGCTGTTCCACCAGCGGTGTCAGCTTGGCCACCAGCGCATCGGCGGTGTCGTCACCCACCACCACGGCCACCGAAATGGCCATGCAGCGCTCGCCCGCTGCCCCATAAGCGGCCCCCATCAAGGCAGAGACCGCCTGATCGAGATCCGCATCCGGCATCACCACCATGTGGTTCTTGGCGCCGCCCAGCGCCTGTACCCGTTTGCCGTGGGCCGAGGCGGTGGCATAGATATACTGGGCGATGGGGGTGGAACCGACAAACGAGACGGCACCCACTCGCGGGTCGGTCAGCAGCACATCCACCACCTCCTTGTCACCGTTCACCACGTTGAGCACGCCGTCCGGCAGACCGGCCTCCTTGAGCAGTTCAGCCATCCGCAACGAGAGGGAGGGATCCTTCTCAGAGGGCTTAAGAATGAAGGTGTTGCCGCAGGCGATGGCGACCGGGAACATCCAGAGCGGCACCATGGCCGGGAAGTTGAACGGGGTGATGCCGGCGCAGACCCCCACCGGCTGCATCATGGAGTAGCTGTCTACCCCGCGACCGACGTTGAGGGAGTGATCCCCCTTGAGCAGATGGGGAATGCCGCAGGCAAACTCCACCACCTCCAGCCCGCGGGTCAACTCACCCTGCGCATCGGAGAAGACCTTGCCGTGTTCGCGACTGATGAGCTGGGCAAGCTCGTCCCTGTGCTGCTCCATCAACTCCTTGAAGCGGAAAAAGACCCGGGCCCGCACCAGCGGCGGAGTTTGCGACCAGTCGGCAAAGGCGCGCTCGGCAATGGCGATCGCCTCCTGACACTCGGCGGCGCTGGACAGCCCGACGCTCCCCTGCTGCTTGCCGCAGGCGGGATTGAAGATGGCCCCCTGGCGCTCGCTGCGACTCTCCTGCGGCTGGCCGTTGATGAAGTTGCTGACCCTGTATGTCATGTATCCTCCGTGATAACTGATGCGGTAAATGCGCTGAGCAAATCAACGCAAGGCCCCGCCAGTGCGGGGCCATCAAATGGGTTAAGGTTGTGCCTGCAGGGCATCCTGCAGCAGGGTGAAGAGATCGTCGATCTGGCTGCGCTCGATGATGAGGGGCGGCGACAGCGCGATGATGTCGCCGGTCACCCGGATCAATGCCCCCTTCTCGAAGCAGCGCACGAACACCTCGTAGGCGCGCTTGCCCGGCGCATCCGGCATGGACTCCAGCTCGATACCCGCCACCAGCCCGTAGTTGCGCACATCCTTCACATGCTTGCAGCCCTTCAGCGAATGGGCCGCCTCCTCCCAGTAGCCAGCCAGATCGGCGGCGCGGCTGAGCAGGTTCTCGTTGCGATAGATCTCGAGGGTCGCGAGACCCGCAGCAGCAGCCACCGGATGGCCGGAGTAGGTGTAGCCGTGGAACAGCTCGATGGCCCCCTTGCCTGCCGCCATCATGTCGTCATAAATGTGCTTCTGCACCAGCACCGCCCCCATGGGGATGGCGCCGTTGGTGAGCCCCTTGGCGCAGGTGATCATGTCGGGGATGACATCGAACTCCTGTGCCGCAAAGGGAGAGCCAAGGCGACCGAAACCGGTGATCACCTCGTCAAAAATCAGCAGAATGCCGTGCTTGGTGCAGATCTCCCGCAGCCGCTTGAGGTAGCCTTTGGGCGGCATCAGCACGCCGGTACTGCCAGCGATGGGCTCGACGATCACCGCCGCGATATTGCTGGCATCGTGCAGAAAGACGATCTTCTCCAGCTCGTCGGCCAGCGCCACATCCTCCTCGGGCAGCCCTTTGGTGAAGGCGTTTTTGGCGATGTTGAGGGTATGGGGCAGATGATCCACCCCGGTCAGCAGGGAGCCGAACCACTTGCGGTTGCCGGGAATCCCCCCCACAGAGATGCCGCCAAAGCCGACCCCGTGATAGCCACGCTCGCGGCCAATCAGCCGGGTGCGGGTGCCCTGACCGCGAGCCCGCTGCCAGGCCAGCGCGATTTTGAGCGCGGTATCGACCGACTCGGAACCGGAGTTGGTATAGAAAACGTGGCCAAACCCCTTGGGAGCGATCTCCACCAGCCGGTTGGCCAGCTCAAACGGCAGGGGGTGGCCCATCTGGAATGTCGGAGCGAAATCGAGGTGGGAAATCTGCTGGGAGACCGCCTCGGCAATCTCGCGCCGACCATGGCCCGCGTTGCAACACCAGAGTCCGGCTGTGCCATCCAGTATCTTGCGGCCATCCTCTGAGTGATAATACATCCCCTCTGCCGACTTCAGGATACGCGGCGCCGCCTTGAACTGCTGGTTGGCGGTGAACGGCATCCAGAACGCGGACATGTCGGAGGGCGTATTGATGTCGCTGATCGGTTTCATGGTCACCTCATCCTTAAGGTGTTTAGCAACTGTCGGCCAATGCCTATTAAATTAAACACCTAAATCCATAAAAAAGGGCCCGTTATCGCCCTGTCTGGTGCCACCCCTAGCTAGACGCATCAGCAGGGTGGTGTAAGATATTTAACACAATTTTAATAATAGTAAACAGTCAAGGAGTGTCTATAGATGGATATCGGTCACCGCCTCAAGGCGGTTCGCACCAAGGCAGCCCTCTCCCAGCGCGAGCTGGCCAAGCGCTCCGGTGTGACCAACGGATTTATCTCCCAGATCGAGAAAAATCAGGTGAGCCCCTCTGTCGCCTCCCTGCGCAAGGTGCTGGAAGGCATCCCCATGTCGCTGGCCAGCTTCTTCACCGAAGAGACCGAAATGGGCACCGAAGTGATCTTCCGCGCCGCCGATATGCCGGATCTCGGCACGCATCCCATCAGCTACCGGCTGGTCGGGCACAGCCGTGCCAACCGCGCCATCGGCATGTTGCAGGAGGTGCTGCCACCGGGCGCCGACACCGGCGACGACATGCTGAGCCACGAGGGTGAAGAGTGCGGCATCGTCATCAAGGGCGAAGTTGAAGTGACCGTGGGCGAGCAGATCTACCTGCTGGGCGCCGGGGATGGCTACTACTTCGACAGCCGCACCCCCCACCGTTTTCGCAATAGTGGCGAGCAGGAGTGCGTGCTGATCTCGGCCAACACCCCCGCCAGTTTCTGACATTCAGACGCGCATCGGCAGGAGAGCAATGTTTAATGAATTGTTACAAGATGGATTTACAAGCAGCAGGATGTTTAGCATATTGATACGCGGAAACTGACTTTTGCCGGTTCAAGGAGTGAACATGAGTGACCTGACCCTGGCCCAGTGGCAACACAAGGCCGCCCATCTGACCCTGCCCTCGCAAGCCTTTATCAACGGCAGCTATCGGGATGCCGTCAATGGCGCCACCTTCGATTGCATCAACCCGGCCAACGGCAAGCTGCTGACCAAGGTGGCGGCCTGCGATGCCGCCGATGCCGAACTGGCGGTACAGGCTGCCCGTGACGCCTTCAACGACAAGCGTTGGAGCGGCCTGCCGCCGAAACAGCGCAAACAGATCATGCAGCGCTTCGCCGAGCTGATGCGTCTCAACAAGGTGGAGCTGGCGCTGCTGGAGTCGCTGGATATGGGCAAACCCATCGGCGATGCCATGGGCTATGACGCTCCCGCCGCCGCCAACTGCATCGCCTGGAACGCCGAAGCGATCGACAAGATCTACGATCAGGTCGCGCCGGTCGAGGAGTCCGCCCTGGCACTGGTGACCCGCGAAGCGCTCGGGGTGGTCGCAGCCATAGTGCCCTGGAACTTCCCGCTGGTGATGGCCTGCTGGAAGCTGGGCCCGGCGCTCGCTACCGGCAACTCGGTCATTCTCAAGCCTTCCGAAAAATCCCCCCTGACCGCCCTGCGTATCGCAAGTTTGGCCAAGGAAGCGGGCATTCCGGACGGTGTGTTCAACGTGCTGCCGGGCTTTGGCCACACCGTGGGCGAGGCGCTGGCCATGCACATGGACGTGGATTGCATCACTTTTACCGGCTCCACCAAGATCGGTAAACATCTGGTGGAGTGCTCCGGCAAGTCCAACCTCAAGCGCGCCTTTATGGAGTGCGGCGGCAAGAGCCCCAACATCATACTGGCGGATGCGCCGGATCTGGACGCCGCGGCCAAGAGCGCCGCTGGCGCCATCTTCTACAACCAGGGCGAGGTGTGCACCGCAGCCTCCCGCCTGCTGGTGCAAAACAGCATCAAACCGCAATTTATGGAGCGACTGCTGGCCCATGCCCGCGAGTGGATCTCGAGCAACCCGCTCGACCCTGCGACCCGCATTGGCGCCATGGTGGACAACATCCAGATGGAGCAGGTGCTGCGCTATATCGAGATTGGCAAGCAGGAGGGGGCCAAGCTGCTGCTGGGCGGCAACCGCACCAATATGGAGAGTGGCGGCTTCTATATCGAACCCACCATTTTCGACGACGTGACCCAGCAGATGCGCATCTTCCGCGAGGAGATCTTCGGCCCTGTGCTGGCGGTGACCGGCTTCGATACCCTGGAAGAAGCCATTGCGCTGGGCAACGACACCGACTATGGGCTGGCGGCGGCGATCTGGACGGCGGATCTCAACAAGGCGGTGAAAGGCTCGCGCGCCCTGCGCGCCGGTACCGTGTTCGTCAACAACTGGGACGGTGGTGACATGACCATGCCATTTGGCGGCTTCAAACAGTCCGGTAACGGTCGCGACAAGTCACTTCATGCGCTGGAGAAGTACACCGAGCTGAAAAGCACCTGGATTCAGCTGGATTAACACGACAAAGCAGCACTATCGGATCAAAAAGGGGGAGAAATCCCCCTTTTGCATTTTTGGCCTTCCATCACCGGGCTCAATCCTTATAATGATAAAAAAGCCAACATGTTAAATATAAAGACAAAAATGCTATTTTTTCTGGGAAGCGTACTTTTTCTGGTGATCGGTTTGCCCCTGCTGTTCTTCGTGCTGGGGCACGGCGAGGCCTACGTGACCTGGGGCCCCTGGATCTCCGCCATCGCCCTGATGCTGTGGCTGTTGATGGATGTCGACAAGATCCGCCGCGGTAAAGGCTGACCGGTCAGCCACACTCCTCTTATCCCTCAAACTTCGTTTATTCGCTTCTTTCCCCGCAAAAGGATCGCTACACTGATTTTTTGCGATGTTTTCCCGCATCCAACGCTTCAGTAAAGGTCATCCGCATGCCGCAACAGATCCAGCGTCAGGGCGTCATCTACGCCCTGTGCGCCTATACCCTTTGGGGCATAGCCCCCATCTATTTCAAGACCATCTCTGCCGTTCCGGCCGCCGAGATCCTGACCCACCGGATGATCTGGTCCTGCGTGCTGCTGATGGTACTCACCCTGGCAGGACGCCAGTGGCACAAGGTGCAGGCGGTGCTGCGCCAGCCAAAAGTGTTGCTCACCCTGGCGTTTACCTCGGTTACCGTCGGCGGCAACTGGCTGCTGTTCATCTGGGCCATCAACAACGGCCATATGCTGGATGCCAGCCTCGGCTACTACATCAACCCGCTGTTCAACGTACTGTTGGGAATGGTGTTTCTGAGCGAGAAGCTGCGCCGCCTGCAGTGGTGGGCGGTGGCGCTGGCCTTTGCCGGCGTGGCGATCCAGCTTATCGCCTTTGGCTCCTTGCCCTGGATTGCGCTGGTGCTGGCGTCGAGTTTTGCCATCTATGGGCTGGTGCGCAAAAAACTGGCCCTCGATGCCCTCACCGGTCTGCTGATCGAAACCATGATCATGCTGCCGCCAGCGGCCATCTATCTGTGGGGCTTTGCCGACAGCCCCACCAGCCATCTCACCCAGAACGACTGGCATCTCAACCTGCTGCTGATCGCCGCAGGCGCCGTCACCACGGCCCCCCTGCTTTGCTTCACCGCCGCCGCGACCCGGCTCAAGCTCTCCACCTTGGGCTTCTTCCAGTACATAGGCCCCAGCCTGATGTTCATCCTCGCGGTCACCCTCTATGGGGAAGCGCTGGCGATGGACAAACTGCTCACCTTTGCCTGCATCTGGAGCGCGCTGGTACTGTTCAGTCTGGATGGGCTGCGCAGCGGCAAAGCCGCGCCAAGCCGGACCTGACACCGCCTCACCACCATCGACCCCGGCTCATCAGCCGGGGTTCTTTTTCGTGCCACCAGCGGCCTTCAGACTGCGACTTCCCCTTCTCCAGAGCCGACTCGCCATCAACAGACCATACCCGAGTCTCACTATCCCGCCAGAGAGCTATGCTATCCATGAACGGAGCCGAATGGAGGCAACATGCTCAAGCACATTCACGACAGATCCCTGCTTTTTGGTCAGGTTCTGGGGATCATGGTCATTATCACGCTGATCTCCATCAGCTTTTTCGGGCTTTATTCGGTCCGGAGCGCAGCCGATCAGATGGGACAGGGGAAGGATGTGGTAGCCGATATTCTGCCGCCGCCTCTCTACCTCATCGAATCCCAGTTGCAGGTCTACACCCTGCTCCATGCCAAACCGGAGGAGCGGGAGCACCTGCTGCAAACCCTCACCCGGCTTCAGCAAGAGTTCGAGAGCCGTAACCGCTTCTGGCAAGAGAGCAGCCTGAACGAGCCCCTCAGAGAGCTGCTGCTGGGGGAGCAAAAAATGCAGGGAGAGCTGTTCTGGCAGTTGCTCAACGACAAGTTTGTCCCCGCCATCAAGGCGGGGGATCTGGCGCATGCGGGCGCGATTGCGGCGCGCCTGCACACCCTCTATAACGCCCACCGGATAGGAGTGGACGCCACCGTCATCCACGGCAACGAGTATGCCGCCGAGCAGATGGCCCATCTCGCCAACACCACCCGACTCTGCTACGGACTGCTGTTGTGCGCCGCACTGCTGGGGGCTGGGCTCATCTTCTGGCTGGGACGCCCCACCCAACAGCGGCTGCTGGCCGCAGGCAAAGCCACCGCCGCCATCGCCGAAGGGGAGTTGAACCGCCCCATGCCGGAGCCGGGCCTCGACGCCATCGGCGAGCTGATCCGCCAGATCGGGGCCATGCGTGACCAGCTGGCAACCCTGGTGGAGTCGCTGCAGCGCAGCGCCAGTACGCTGGATGATCGCGCCACCAGCCTGACCGCCATGGCACAACGGCACACCGATGACAGTCAGGCACAGGTCGGGGCGGCCCACCATATCGAACAGGCCATCGAACAGCTCACCCACTCCATTGAACAGGCGGGTAGCCAGCTGCATCAGGTGGGGGAGCAAACCCTGCAGTCAGCAGAGCGGGCACAAGAGGCGACACTCGCCATCCACACCGTGGAACAGGTGATCGGGGAGCAAGTCACGGGCGTGAAGCAGGTCTCCCATACCATTTCGGATCTGGCTGGCCTCTCGCAGCAGATTGCCGGGCTGGCGGGCGCCATTCACGATATAGCGGAGCAGACCAATCTACTGGCGCTGAACGCCGCCATTGAAGCGGCGCGGGCAGGTGAACAGGGGCGCGGTTTTGCCGTGGTGGCCGATGAAGTGCGCTCGCTGGCGACCCGCACCGGCAGTGCCACCACCGAGATCAACACCATCATCGGCAAGATCCAGGATGTCAGCCTGCGCGCCGCCAGCGAGATGGATACCGAGCTGGCCCGGGTCGAACAGGCGGTCACTCACACGATGACAGCGCGCCAAAGTGTCGCCCGGATCGCGCAGAGCTGCGAGGAGATCAACCAGCGCATCGCTCAGGTCGATCAGTTGATGAGCGATGAGACCCGGCTGGTACAAGGGATCCACCATCAGGTCGGCGAGATGTCGCGGTTGGCGGCCGAGGCCAACCAGAGCGCCAGTCAGGCCGCCGAAGAGGCGACCATGGTCGCCCAGCACGCCCGCATCCTGACCAGGCAGACTCACCACTTCCATCTCGACACCACCCGCCATTGATCCCCGGCGCTGACGGGAGTCAGCGCTCCCCTTTTTCTCTGCACTGGTTAAATGGGTAGCATTAGACTCCATGAGGGAATAGGATCCGCCCCTCTAAAAACCAACTTCAAGGATCAACTGACATGACTCGAAAATGGTCGCTCCCCATCGTGGCAATCGCGGGGGGAGCGTTACTCTGGCTTGGCAACACCTTTGGTATGAAATGGGCTCTGATGGCCCTGATCGGATTCGGCTTCGGCTTCACCCTCTCCTTCAGTCGCTTCGGCATCGTATTCGGTTGGCGCGAAATGCTGACCAAGCGCAACAGCTACTACGTGCGGGTTCACCTGCTCACCATCGCCATCGAAATTCTGCTGTTCACCACCTTTCTCTCCTTTAGCCACGCCCTCTTTGGCGATGCCATGGTGGGTAACGTGATGGCTATCGGCATTCCTTTCATCGTCGGTGCCTTCCTGTTCGGCATCGGCATGCAGCTGGCTGGCGTCTGCGCCACCGGCACTCTTTACTGCTGCGGTGAGGGGCAACCCCGCTTCTGGCTGGTGCTGATCTGCTACGGCATTGGCACCCTCATCAGCAACCAGTTCCGCCCCGAACTGGAGGCTACCTTCTCCAGCCATGTGGTATTGGCCCGGGATCTGACCGGCAATATCTGGAGCGGCATGCTGCTCAACCTGGCGCTGGTCGCCGCGCTGTTCCTGCTGTTTCGCAAGAGCGAACTCAAGCGCACCGGCGAGCTCAAGCCCCTCTTCAGCGGCGGCAACCTGTTCTGGCGCGATGGTCGCTTCACCGTGCTGACCGGCGGCATCATCATCGCCCTGCTCAACTCGTCCGTGGTCGCTCTGCACGGCTCGGCCTGGACCATCACCGGCGCCGTCTATGACATGGCGCTGCGCGGCGCCTCCCTGTTCGGCCTGTTCGAGGGCAACCCCAAGCTGGCCCAGCCACTCTTTATCAACCCCATGGTCGGCATGTTCTGGCTCGGGATTCTGGGGGCCATGCTGGCGCGCTGTTTGAGCGGTGGCGGCACCTTCGCCCCGATGCGGATCGGCAACAGTCTGGCCTCCATCATCGGCGGCCTGTTGATGGGGATGGGCGCCATGTACGCCGCCTGCAACCTCGGCGGCTTCTTCGATGGCACCGCCTCTGGCAGCCTGCACGGCTGGGTCTGGATGCTGATGGCCCTCGCTGGCAGCCTCATCGGCATCCGCCTGCGCCCGCTGTTCGGGCTCTGAGGCTCAACATCGTAAACACCCCATAAGAAACGGGAGGCCAAGCCTCCCGTTTTTACATTTATTGCTCCCGTTGCTCTGCTTATTGGACAGGCTGGGAAACCCCTTCCAGATGGATTTCTACCCGGCGATCCGGTGCCAGACAGGCGATCAGCTCCTGCTTGGAGCGGCTGGCACAGCTGCTGCCAGTGACCGGATTGGCCTTGCCACGTCCCTCGACTCGTACCTTGTCGGCATACAAGCCTTTGGATACCAGATAGCTGGCCACGCTCTGGGCCCGCTTCTCGGAGAGGGCCAGGTTGTAGTTGTCGGAGCCGATGCGGTCGGTATAACCGATGACAGTTGCGACGCCATCTTTCGGATTGGCCGCCACAATCTGGCTGAACAGGGCATCGAGCGCCTGATTGGCAGCCGGTTTCAGGGTCGCCTTGTTGAACTCGAACAGCACATCGGAACTCAGACTGAAAGTCTTGGGCTCAACCACGGCTACAGGTGCCGGTTCGGCGGCCGGAGCGGGCGCCGGTGCTACGACCTCGCCACCTTGCTGACCGAAGCGATAGAGCATCCCGAACGAAATCAGGCCGTTATCCATCTCGATACCGGAGCGATCGAGAGAGGCATCTCCCAGCGGCGTGGTGTACTGGTACTCCAGACGGGCGGCCCAGTCACGATCGATGGCATATTCGGCACCCAGCGCACCAACGAAGGCGGCGCCATGCTTCTTGCCGGTCTCGCTGGTATTGGCGAAGCTGATCTCGCTATCCGTCCAGGCATAAGCACCGCCCAGTCGGCCATAAAGATCGAGCACATTCGTTGCCGGGAAGCTGATCTTCATGGTGGCCTGAATCATCTGGCTCTTGGCTTCGGTCTTGAGGGTATTGGCGCCAGTGCCCGAAGTGGTGTCGTATTTGCCAAGCCAGTCATAACCCAGCTCGAAACCCAGGTTGGGGTTGAGCTGGTAACCGGCGAACAGGCCCAGACCCAGATCATCCGTGTTCTCGCTGGTATTACCCAACGTCTGGGCAATCGACTCGGCATACTGGTTGTGGTCAACGCCATAGTAATTGGACCAACCGGCCTTGCCACCGACATACCAGGTATTGTCCTGAGCGGCGGCCTGCACGGCTCCGGCCGCCAGCAAACCACTGACCAATACGGCAAGCATGGATTTATTCATATTTTCGCCTCTGCAATAAGTCGTTATGGGCGCCTGAGTGCGCACTTTCCCTGTGTGAAGCCGTCAGGCGGCCTCTCCGCTATTCAGGGTATCCCATCCGAACGCAGCCTCAAATGACCAAGCCATCAGGAGTGTGAGCTTGCCAGCAATATCCGGCGTAAAAATCACCTGTGTACCTATTCACACTGTTTTGCCAGTTAAACCATGACGTTGCGTCGTACGGAGTGGACCTATCCACACGCAGCAATAGAAAAGGGAGGCATAACGCCTCCCTTGAAGCCCCCCTTGCTCAACTAGCCAGAAAGAGCCGGTAGGCGGGGTCGTCGCTCACCTCTTTCCAGCCGTAGCCAATCTCGCGCAGGTAGTCGTGGAAGGCTGCTACGTCCTCGTCCGGCAGCTCGAATGCGCAGAGCACCCGGCCGTAGTCGGCACCGTGGTTGCGGTAGTGGAACAGGCTGATGTTCCAGCGACAGCCCAGAGTCTCGAGGAAGCGCATCAGGGCGCCCGGCTGCTCCGGAAACTTGAAGCTGTAGAGCCGTTCACCGAGAGGCCGGGCCGGGCGGCCGCCAATCATGTAACGCACGTGGTTTTTGGCCAGCTCGCTCTCGGTCATGTTGACCACCGGGTAGCCGTTGCCACCGAGCTGATCGATGATCTGGCCCAGCTCCTCGTCACCGCCGGTGAGGCGCACCGAGACGAACAGCGACGCCTGCTCGGCATCGGCGTAGCGATAGTTGAACTCGGTCACCATGCGCGGCCCGAGCTGACGGCAGAAGTCGAGGAAGGCCCCCTTGCGCTCGGGGATGGTCACCGCCAGCATGCCCTCACGCTTCTCGCCGATCTCGCAGCGCTCCGACACGTAGCGCAGGCTGTGGAAGTTGACGTTGGCGCCGGAGAGAATGGCCGCCATCCGCCCCCCTTTGACCTGCTCCCGCTCGCTGTAGGCCTTGAGGCCGGCCAAGGACAGGGCGCCAGACGGCTCGGCAATGGCGCGGCAGTCATCGAAGATGTCTTTCAGCGCGGCACAGATCTGGTCGTTGGAGACGGTCACCACCTCGTCCAGATACTGGTTGCACAGGCGGAAGGTCTCCTCACCGATGCGCTTGACCGCCACCCCGTCCGCAAACAGCGAGACCCGCTCCAGATTGACCGGCTCGCCGGCCGCCAGCGCAGCCTTGAGGCAGGCGGAGCCCTCCGCCTCCACCCCGATCACCTTCACATCCGGCAGCAGCTGCTTGATATAGACCGCCACCCCGGCGGCCAGACCACCGCCGCCCACCGGCACGAACACGTGGGTGAGGTGGGTATCCTGCTCCAGCAGCTCCTTGCCGATGGTGCCCTGCCCGGCGATCACCTCGACGTCGTCAAACGGCGGGATCAGGGTGTAGCCCTCCAACTCGGCGAGGCGGCGGCTCTCGCCGTAGGCCTCGTCGAAGCTGTTGCCAAACAGCATGACGTTGCCGCCCTGACGGCGCACCGCGTCGATCTTGATATCCGGCGTGGTCTTGGGCATCACGATGATCGCCTTGATGCCGAGCTTGGCAGCCGACAGGGCGACCCCCTGGGCGTGGTTGCCGGCGGAGGCGGCGATGACGCCGCGCGCCTTCTGCTCCTCGGTCAGAGTGGCGATCTTGTGGTAGGCGCCGCGCAGCTTGAAGGAGTGGACCGGTTGCAGGTCCTCCCGCTTCAGGCTGACGTGATTGCCGAGCCGTTCGGAGAGTTTCTTCAGGGTTTGCAAAGGGGTCACCCGCGCCGCCTCATAGACGGGGGAGAGCAGCACCTTGCGTAGATAATCCGCCGCAGAGACCATGATTTATTCCCCCAGCATCGAACGATCGCGCACCGCACCCTTGTCGGCACTGGTGGCGAACATGGCGTAGGCGCGCAGGGCAAAGGAGACCTGACGCTGGCGATCGAGCGGCTTCCAGCCACGGGCCTCGACGGCAACGCGGCGGGCAGCCAGCACGCTGTCGGCCACCTCCAGCACCATGCTGCGAGCCGGAATGTTGATGCTGATGATGTCGCCGTCCTCCACCAGACCGATGGTGCCGCCGGAAGCGGCCTCCGGCGAGACGTGGCCGATGGAGAGACCCGAGGTGCCGCCGGAGAAGCGGCCGTCGGTAATCAGGGCACACGCCTTGCCCAATCCCATGGATTTCAAATAGGTAGTGGGGTAGAGCATCTCCTGCATGCCCGGGCCCCCTTTCGGCCCTTCGTAGCGGATCACCACTACTTCGCCCGCTTTCACGGTACCGTCGAGGATGCCGTTCACCGCGCTCTCCTGACTCTCGAACACCCGGGCCGGACCGCGGAAGGTGAGGTTTTCCTCATCCACTCCTGCGGTCTTGACGATGGCGCCATTGACAGCGAGGTTGCCGGAAAGCACGGCGAGGCCGCCCTCCTGGCTGTAAGCGTTATCCAGCGAGCGGATGCAGCCTTCGGCGCGGTCCAGATCCAGCTCCGGCCAGCGGCAATCCTGACTGAACGCCTTGGTGGTGCGGATCCCGGCAGGGCCAGCGCGGTAGAAGTCCACCACCTCCTGACTCGGCTGGCGGCTGACGTCATATTCATCGAGCTGTTCGACGAGGGAGCAACCCAGCACGGTGCGGGTATCCCCATGCACCAGACCCGCTTTTTCCAGCTGACCCAGAATGGCGACCACGCCACCGGCTCGGTGCACATCTTCCATATGGTACTTCTGGGTAGAGGGCGCCACCTTGCAGAGCTGCGGCACCTTGCGGGACATGCGGTCGATATCGGCCATGGTGAAGTCGACGCCCGCCTCCTGCGCCGCCGCCAACAGGTGCAGCACGGTATTGGTGGAACCGCCCATGGCGATATCCAGCGCCATGGCGTTCTCGAACGCCGCCTTGGTGGCGATGTTGCGCGGCAGTGCCGAGGCATCGTCCTGCTCATACCAGCGCTTGGCCAAAGTCACGATGCGCTGGCCCGCCAGCTTGAACAGCTGCTCGCGATCGGCGTGGGTCGCCAGCAGGGAGCCGTTGCCCGGCTGGGAGAGGCCGAGCGCCTCGGTCAGACAGTTCATGGAGTTGGCGGTAAACATGCCGGAACAGGAGCCGCAGGTGGGGCAGGCACTGCGCTCAACCTGTTCGCTCTGGGCGTCCGACACCTTGGGATCGGCGCCCTGGATCATGGCATCCACCAGATCCAGCTTGATGATCTGGTCGGAGAGCTTGGTCTTGCCCGCTTCCATCGGGCCGCCGGAGACAAAAATGACCGGGATATTGATACGCAGGGCGGCCATCAGCATCCCCGGGGTGATCTTGTCGCAGTTGGAGATGCAGACCATGGCGTCGGCGCAGTGGGCGTTGACCATGTACTCCACCGAGTCGGCGATCAGCTCCCGCGATGGCAGGGAGTAGAGCATGCCGCCATGGCCCATGGCGATGCCGTCATCCACGGCGATGGTGTTGAACTCTTTGGCAACGCCCCCCGCGGCTTCGATCTCGCACGCCACCAGCTGGCCCAGATCCTTGAGGTGGACGTGGCCCGGCACGAACTGGGTGAAGGAGTTGACCACGGCGATGATAGGCTTGCCGAAATCCTGATCGGTCATTCCGGTGGCACGCCAAAGGGCGCGGGCCCCGGCCATGTTACGTCCGTGGGTGGTGGTGGCGGATCTCAACTTCGGCATTGTCTCTACTCCCTGAATGCCCATATGGGCTCGATGCGTTATGCGGTGATGATACGAGTGGATCGGAATCGATCCTGGTGAAGACTCCTCAGGGAAGCGCTCACCGGAAGCGACTCGGGGAGGCATGACGCCTCCCCTCTCTCATCAGTCGTTGACGGGCGTCAGCCAGCCCCACTTGTCCTCGGTCTTGCCATTGAACAGGCCGAAGAAGGCGTTCTGCAACTGCTCGGTCACCGGGCCACGGCTGCCAGCGCCCACCTTCATTCGATCGACGGAGCGCACCGGGGTCACCTCGGCGGCGGTGCCGGTCATAAAGATTTCGTCTGCCACATAGAGCGCCTCGCGGGGCAGCGCCTGCTCACGCACCTCGTAACCCAAGTCACGCGCGAGCGTCATGATGGTGTCACGGGTGATGCCGGGCAGGATGGCGGCGGTAGCAGGCGGGGTGAACAGTACGCCGTTTTTCACCAGGAACAGGTTCTCCCCCGCCCCTTCGCTCAGGTAGCCGTTCACATCCAGCGCCAGCCCCTCGGCGAAGCCGTTGCGCTTGGCCTCGCGGCTGATCAGCTGGGAGGACAAATAGTTGCCGCCCGCCTTGGCACCGGTGGGAATGGTGTTGGGGGCGAGCCGGTTCCAGGAGGTGACGCACACATCCACCCCGTTTTTCAGCCCCTCTTCCCCGAGGTAGGCGCCCCACGGCAGGGCAGCCACCATCAGGTCGGCCTTGGCATCCAGCGGCGGATGCAGCCCCAGCCCCACGTTGCCGACAAAGGCCAGCGGGCGCAGGTAGCCGCTTTTCAGGCCGTTCTCGCGCACCACGGTGCGGCAGGCTTCATTAACTTCAGACTCGCTGTATGGGACGTCCATCCAGTAGATTTTGGCGGAGTCGAACAGGCGGCGGGTGTGCTCCTGCAGACGGAAGATGCAGGTGCCTTTGGGGGTATCGTAGGCGCGTACCCCCTCAAACACCGAGGAGCCGTAGTGCAGGGCGTGGCTCATTACGTGCACCTGGGCATCCTGCCAGGGCACCAGTGTGCCGTTGAACCAGATGTATTGGGGGTGAGTGGCGGATTGGGAAGGCTGTGACATTGGCTTGGCTCCTTAAGCTCTGATCCGGGGTTGCTGTTCCAGTGCATCGACCCGGGAGACGTCCACCAGCTTCACCAGCTGGCTCCACAACTGCTGGATGGGACGCACCGACTCGACAGTAACCGTGATCCGCAGCTGTTGGCAATCCTGCTCCATATTAAGGGCGCAGAGATTGAAGCCGCGGTGACGCACCACCCGCAGCACCCGCTCCATCACTTCCGGTCTGGGCTGGGCGTGGATATGCAGGGTGTGCTGTGCAAATGCTGGTTGTGCAAGGGTGTGCGGGTTCATGGGCGTTGCTCCATCATCTGGTGGTTGGCGACTCCCGGCGGAACCAGGGGCCAGACGTTTTCTTCCTCTGAAATGGCCACATGCAGCAGGTAGGCACTCTCGCTTGCCAGCAGGCGATCGAGGGCACCGGCTATCTGCTCCTTGCATGTGATGGTCTCGCCCGGAATGCCGAAGGCGGCAGCCAGGGCGACGAAATCGGGGTTGTCGGAGAGGATGGTCTCGCTGTAGCGGCCGTCGAAGAACAGCTCCTGCCACTGGCGCACCATGCCGAGGCGCTGGTTATCCAGCAGCACCATCTTCACCTTGAGCTGGGCTCGGCGGATGGTGCCAAGCTCCTGCACGTTCATCATGAAAGAGCCATCACCGCTCACCAGCACCACTTCATCTTCCGGGCGCGACATCTTGGCGCCGATGGCGGCGGGCAGACCAAAGCCCATGGTGCCGAGACCGGCACTGGAGAGGTGGTTGCGCGGGCTGGTGAAGCGCATGTGCTGGGCGACCCACATCTGGTGCTGACCCACATCGCAGGCCACCACGCTGCTCTCCGGCAGCCGGGCAGAGAGCTGCTTGAGCAGGGCCGGGGCGTAGATGGCCTGACCCGGGTGGTCGTAGCGGAACGCATACTCGCGGGCCATGTTCGCACAGTGTTCACGCCAAGGGTCGATGGAGAGGGGCATTGCAAGGCGCGGCAACACCTGTTTGAGATCCGTGGTGATCCCCACCTCGGCGGCGCGGCGCTTGCCGAACTCGGCAGCATCCACATCGAGATGGATCACCTTGGCCTCGGGAGCAAACTCCTCCAGCTTGCCGGTCACCCGATCATCGAAACGAGCCCCTACCACCAGCAGCAGATCGCACTGCTGCACCGCATAGTTGGCCGCCTTGGTGCCGTGCATGCCGAGCATGCCCAGATAAACAGAGCTGTCGGGGTCGAGCGCGCCAATCCCCTTGAGAGTGGTGACCGCAGGCATGCCGGTGGCGGCGGCAAAGTCACGCAACTGCTGTTCGGCATTGGCCATGCCCACTCCGCCACCGACGTAGAGCACCGGGCGCTCGGCGGCAGCCAGCAGGGTGCGGGCCGCGGCCAGATCCGAGGGGTTGAGCACCTCCGGCTCTTCCACCGCAAACAGCGGGCTCTGGGCAGGCACGGCGGCAAGCTGCACATCCTTGGGGAGATCGATCAGCACAGGGCCGGGGCGACCTTCGGTGGCGATGGCGAAAGCTTCTGCCAGCACCCGCCCCAGATCGGCGGCATCGGTCACCATGAAGGAGTGCTTGGTACAGGAGAGGGACATGCCGAGCACGTCGACCTCCTGAAACGCATCGGTGCCGATGGCGGAACAGGGCACCTGACCGCTGATGGCCACCAGCGGCACCGAATCGAGCAGCGCCTCCGCCAGACCGGTTACCAGATTGGTAGCGCCGGGGCCGGAAGTAGCGATGCAGACTCCCACCTGACCGGAGGCGCGGGCATAACCGACCGCGGCCATGGCTGCCCCCTGCTCGTGGCGGCAGAGCTGATGGGCCAGACCACCGTCATACAGAGCATCGTAGACCGGCATGATGGCCCCGCCCGGGTAACCAAACACCTGGGTCACACCCTGTTTCTTGAGAGCCTGTACCAAAAACTGCGCGCCGTTCATGTGGAAAATCCTGTCCTTTGGTCGAAAAAAAACCCCCGAGCTGTGAGGCTCGGGGGTCGCTTGTTTCGTGCTGTCCGGTGGTGGGTCTATCCCTTGTTCCGTGCAGCTAAACGAGCCCCGAGCGGTGAGATAATAATCACCACTAGGACCACAATAATGCTGACGAAACGGGAGGCCATGTTCATAGTTACAACCGGAAATCCTGTGAAATTGGGGCGGTTTCTACCGCGAATGGCTATTAGAACTAGCACGGTGATTTTTATTGGGCAAGCCTTTTTTCTGTGACAACCCACTGATTTTGGCTATTCCTCAGCCGGAACTCTGGAATAAAAAACCAACAACAAGCAGTTAGTCAGAACATATATCAACTCAAGGACGGGATTTATGTCATTAGCTGTGGTTTATAGCCGTGCCAGCCTCGGGATCGCGGCCCCGCAAGTTACAGTGGAAGTTCACCTCTCCAACGGCCTGCCCGCCTTCAACATGGTCGGCCTGCCGGAAACCTCGGTGAAAGAGTCTCGGGATCGGGTGCGCAGCGCCCTGCTCAACGGCAATTTCGAGTTCCCGAGCAAACACATCACAGTTAATCTGGCCCCCGCCGACCTACCCAAGGAGGGGGGCCGTTTCGATCTGGCCATCGCCATCGGCATTCTCGCTGCTTCCAAGCAGATACCGGCAAAATACCTGCTCGATCACGAATTTTTAGGGGAATTGGCCCTGACCGGAGAGATCCGTCCTGTGCTCGGGGTGCTGCCCGCCGTGCTCGCCTGCCGGGATGCGGGACGGACTCTGCTGGTGCCGCGGGAGAACGGCCCCGAAGCTTCCCTTATTCAGGATGCCGAGGTGCGCACCGCTCACCAGCTGTTGGCCGTCACCGCCTGGCTGGCAGGCCAATACGAGCTGCCGCTGCCGGATCCCCAAAGCGCGGAGAGCCTGCCCGATGTACCGGATCTGCAGGATGTGATCGGCCAGTCTCAGGCCAAGCGGGCGCTGGAGATCGCCGCCGCCGGCAGTCACAACCTGCTGTTCATCGGCCCGCCCGGCACCGGCAAGAGCATGCTGGCGAGCCGTCTGCCCGGCATTCTGCCGCCGCTCAGCGAGCAGGAGGCGCAGCAGACCGCCGCCATCCACTCCATCGGCGGCCTCACCCTGCGCGCCGGTCACTGGCACCACAGACCCTATCGCACACCCCACCACAGTGCCTCAGCGGTGGCGCTGGTGGGCGGTGGCAGCCACCCGCGGCCCGGCGAAATTTCGCTGGCCCACAACGGGGTTCTGTTTCTGGATGAATTGCCCGAGTTCGAGCGCAAGGTGCTCGACTCCCTGCGCGAACCACTGGAGACGGGCCACATCACCATCAGTCGGGCCGCCCGTCAGGTGGATTTTCCCGCTCGCTTCCAGCTGGTCGGCGCCATGAACCCCAGCCCCTGCGGCCACTATGGTGACGGCCAGACCCGCTCCAGCCCGGATCAGATCTTGCGCTACCTCGGCAAGCTCTCCGGCCCCTTTCTCGACCGCTTCGATCTGACTGTGGAAGTGCCGCTGCTGCCCAAGGGGAGCCTGACCGGCAAGGCGGAGCGGGGGGAGTCGAGCCAGCAGATCCGCGATCGGGTGCTGGCGGCGCGAGAGCGCATGCTGAGTCGTAACGGCAAGCTCAACAACCTGCTGGATAGCCGTGAGATTGAGGATATTTGCCGACTATCACCGCAAGATGCCGTATTTTTGGAGAATGCCATCCAGAAGCTGGGGCTCAGCATCCGGGCCTGGCATCGCATTTTGCGGGTGTCGCGTACCATCGCCGATCTGGCCGGACAACCCGCGATCGGCAAGGAGCATCTTATCGAGGCGCTCGGTTATCGCGCCATGGACAGGCTGCTGTCGCGATTGCGCAGCAGCTGACAGAAGGGAAAGGGTGAGTCCAACCCCGTAACGGCTCTGAATGGTCTCACGGGCAATCGGCTGATATTATGGCCACAGATCTGACCACTTGATGGCCCTTTATCGACAGCAAGACGGACCCGACTCATGCCCAACAAGCTGACAGAGCGACTGCGTGGCAGCCTCTCCACCCTGCTCTATTTTTTCAACACCCTCTTCTGGTTTGTCCCCATCTTCTCGCTGGGTCTGCTCAAGCTCCTGCTCCCCCTCAAGGGGTGGCGCACCCTCTGCAACTGGCTGCTGGATGGCTGTGCCAGCTGCTGGATCGGTTTCAACAATCTGATCCAGAAAACCATCATCAAAACCCCTTTCGAGGTGGTCGGAGTGGACAAAGGGCGCCGGAATGAGTGGTATATGGTGATTGCCAACCATCAATCCTGGGTCGACATACTGGTATTGCAGCGGGTTTTTAACCAAAAAATCCCCTTCCTGAAGTTTTTCCTCAAGAAAGAGCTTATTTGGGTACCTTTTCTCGGCCTGGCATGGTGGGCGCTCGACTTCCCCTTCATGCGGCGATATTCCAGGAAATTTCTGGAAAAGCATCCCCATCTGAAGGGAAAAGACATTGAAACAACCCGTAAAGCCTGTGCCAGGTTCCGCCACATTCCGGTGAGTGTGATGAACTTCGTCGAAGGCACCCGCTTCACCAAGGGCAAACATCAGAAGCAGGGTTCGCCCTATCGTCACCTGCTCCACCCGAAAGCAGGCGGCATCGCCTTTACCCTGGCAGCCATGGGTGACCAGTTGCATCAACTGGTGGATGTCACCATCGCCTATCCGGACGGCATTCCCAGCTACTGGGACTTCATGTGTGGCCGGGTCGGGCAAATCAAGGTTCAGGTCCGCTATTTGCCGATCGACCGCAAGCTGGTGGGGGATTACTTCAATGACCCCGAGTTCCAACAAGAGTTTCAACAGTGGTTGAACGGGATCTGGCACGAGAAGGACCAGACCCTGAGCCAACTGCTGGCAACCAAGGCGCAGTAAACATTCATGCTATCCCTGCTTCCCGGCCCGCTGGTGCTGATCATCAGCGCGGGCCTGACCATCCTTTTCACCGCCTTGTGCGCCAGCCTGATCCTGCTGGTGTCTCTGGCCAAACTAGTACTGCCGATCCCGGCCTTTGGCCGCGCCTGCAGCCGCCTCAACAACCGCTTCATGAGACTGTGGCTGGCCTGCAATGCGCTGGTGATCAGCCTCACCACCCGTATTGACTGGCAGGTGGAGGACAATACCAAGCTGCGCAAGGATGGCTGGTATCTCATCATCAGCAACCATATGAGCTGGACCGATATCGTGGTGCTCGGCCACCTGTTCCGCGATAGGCTGCCGGTGCCCAAGTTCTTCATGAAGCACGAGCTCATCTACATCCCGCTGCTGGGGCTCGCCTGCTGGGGGCTCGATATGCCCTTTATGCGCCGCTATTCGAGAGAGTTTCTGTTAAGAAATCCCCATCTGCGCGGCAAGGATATCGAGACCACCCGCAACGCCTGCGAGAAGTTTCGCCACATCCCCACTACCGTCATCAACTTCGTTGAAGGGACCCGCTTCACCGAGCAGAAACGGGACGCAGCACGCTCCCGCTACCGCCATCTGATGCCCCCCAAGGCGGCGGGGCTGGCCTTTACGCTGGCAGCCATGGGCGAGCAGTTCGACAGCCTGATCAACGTCACCATCCGCTATCCGGACAACGCCGAGACCCCGTTCAAGGACTTCCTGATGGGACGGGTAAAACGCATTCAGGTGCGGATTGAAGAGCTGCCGGTGAATGAACAGCTGATAGGAGATTACTTCAACGACAAGCAGTTCAAGCGCGGTTTTCAGGAGTGGCTAAACCAGCGCTGGCAGGAGAAGGACGAGGTGCTGGAGGGGTGGCAGAGCGGTCAGGCGCCGCTGCCGGTTACCGCCAAATCCGGGGAGGAATCCAAAGAGAGCGCAGAAGCCAACTCGGCCAACTGATCTTCGGAAAAGACTGCAATCCCGTGGCGGCGCAGCAGGGCAGTGGTCTTGCCCTCGCCCGCTACAGAAACACCTTCAAAGCGGCCGTTATAGATACGGTCGCTGCCACATGAGGGGCTCCCCTCTTTCAGCAGGGCGAAGCGAATGCCCTGCGTCTGACAGATTTCCAGCGCCAGCTCGGCGCCGCGATCAAACTCGGCAGTCACATCCACTCCGCTCGCCGTCACTACGCGCTCGCCCTGCCGCTCGGCAGGGGGGCGCGGGGTCGGCAAACCGCCAGCCACTTCGGGGCAAAACGCCAGCGCCCGCCCCTCGGCACCCAGCTCACTCAGCCAGTCGCTGACGATCCCCTTGCTCTGACCGTCGTAACGCACCGGCTGACCCAGCAAGCAGGCACTCACCAGCACCTTGTGCACGCTGGTATCACTCATGCTTCCGCTCCATGCATCACTTGATCGAACATCACGCAGCAGGGGCTCTCCAGCCGGTAGAGGATGGCGGGACGCTGTTTGCCGGTGCGCTTGCGGCCGGTATCCACCAGAATGTCGGCGCGATGGATCCGCTTGCGAAATGCCGCCGTATTCATGGGTGTTTGCAGGATGATTTCAAAGGCGCGCTGCACCTCGGAGAGGGTAAACTCGGGCCCCAGCAGTTGCAGCGGCAGGGTGCTGTAACGGCTCTTGATCCGCAGCCGTTCCAGCCCCTTGGCGATGAGCTGGACATGGTCGAAGGCGAGGCTCAGCCCCGGCAGGTTGGCGAGCGGGTGCCAGCAACCGTGGATCGCTTCCACTTCCGGATCCACCAGACAGAGATAGACCAGGGTCGTGGACCAGCCGCGGGGATCCCGCTCCAGATTGCCGAGGGTGCAGACCTGCTCGCTGTAGCAGTGACCGAGCCCCCACTCCGCCAGCAGACGGCGCTGGGCGGCATCCAGATCCCGATCCCGAGTCTCGTCGATACGCAGCGCAGGCAGTTGCCAGCAGTGGGCAAAGGGGGGGCGATCGCGGGTCTCGAGCAGCAGCTCGAGCCGCTCCTCATGCAACCGCAGCACCACCATATCCAGACTCATTCTCAGCATGCCGATCGCCCTGCTCGCCTTCCATTAATGTTTGGTAGATAATATCACACGAATAGTATGTGCAGGAGCCAATCATGGGAACCGTCGCCAGCCTGGATATTGATGCGCAGAAGGGCTTTACCCCCCTCTGCCCGAACGAACTGCCCGTCGCGGGCGGTGATGATATTGTGGCTGCGCTCAACGCTCAGGCCACCCTCGCCACGCTGCGGATCGGCAGCAAAGACTCTCACCCTGCCAATGCCGACTGGGCCGTCTCTGACCCCGCAGGCATGCTGTTGCCGCTGGATCTGCCCAACGCAGACCTCACCTGGCCGGTGCACTGCGTACCGGGTAGCAAAGGCTTCGAGCTGCTCGACGGCCTGCCCGCTCCCATCGACTATGACTTCTTCGTCTGGAAGGGGGTCGAGCCTGATCTGCATCCCTACGGCACCTGCTTCCACGACCTGGCCGAACGGCGCAGCACCGGACTCATCGAATTCCTGCAAGCCCGCAAGGTCGATACCGTGCTGGTCGGCGGCCTCGCAACCGACTACTGTGTCAAAACCAGCGTGCTGCAACTGCGCCGCGCAGGTTTCCGGGTGATCGTCCATCTCGATGCCTGCCGTGGCATCGCCCCCGCGACGGTTGCCAGCGCCCACACCCAGATGATCGAAGCTGGCGCCGAACTGGCCCAGACCCTGATCGATGTACAACGCCTGCTGGACGCCTGATATGCCACCGATTCTTACCAGCCTGCTCGACACCGACGCCTGCACGTTACATATGCGGCAGGGGAGCTCCATCGTGCTCACCAGTCTGCGAGGAGCCTGATATGCCCCCAATCCTCACCAGCCTGCTCGACACCGACGCCTACAAGCTGCATATGCAGCAGGCGGTGTTCCATCGCTATCCGGATGCCGAGGTGGTGGCCGAGTTTCACAGCCGCAATGAAGAGGATCTGCTGCCCATGATGGGGCAGATCGAGGAGCAACTGCGCCTCGCCGGATCCCTGCGACTGACCAAGCCAGAGCTCGATTTTCTGGCCGAGCGTCCCTTCTTCACCCCTGACTACCTCGACCACCTGCGCCGCAAGCCGCTCGACGCCTCGCTACTCAAAGTGTTCGAGCAGGATGGCCGCATCAATGTGCGGGTCGAGGGCCCCTGGCAGGATGTGATCCTGTGGGAAATCCCGGTGCTCGCCATCATCAGCGAGATGCGCAACCGCTTCCGCTACCCCCAGTTCGGCGTCAGCCACGCGCTGGAGCGGCTCGATCAGAAGATCGACAAGCTGGAGAAGGAGCTGAGCAGCGACGAGATGAGCGAGTTTAACCTCATCGACTTCGGCACCCGCCGCCGCTTCTCTCACGCGGTACAGGATGCGGTAGTGGGTCGCCTCAAGGAGCGGCTGCCGGCGTTTCGCGGCACCAGCAACTACATGCTGGCCCAGAAGTACAAGCTGCCCGCGGTCGGCACCCAGGCCCATGAGTGGTTCCAGGCGCACCAGCAGCTCGGCTTCCCGCTGGAACACAGCCAGCGCGCCGCCCTCACCAGCTGGCTGGACGAGTTCACCGACCATCTTGGCATCGCCCTGACCGACTGCATCACCATGGATGCCTTCCTGCGGGACTTCGACTTCGAGCTGGCCAGCAGCTACCAGGGCTTGCGCCACGACTCCGGCGATCCCGTAGTGTGGGGCGAGAAGGCGATTAGCCACTATCAGCGCCTCGGCATCGACCCCACCGACAAGACTCTGGTCTTCTCCGACGGGCTCAACCTCGACAAGGCGGTGCAGCTGTTCCGTCACTTCCGTGGCCGCATCAACACCAGTTTCGGCATCGGCACCAAGCTCACCTGCGATCTGCCCGGTGTCAGCCCGATGAACATCGTCTTCAAGCTGATCGAGTGCAATGGCGGCCCAGTCGCCAAGATCTCCGACAGTCCGGGCAAGACCCTCTGTCGGGATGCGGAGTTTATCCGCAACCTCAAACAGGCGTTCCACGTCGGGGTCTGATCTTCCCGATCACCAGAAAACAAAAAGCCCGCCGGTTCGCACCGGCGGGCTTTTTTATCGACTCAAGGGGTATCAGTCTTTCTTGGCCAGCAGGAACTGCACCAGCTTGTTGAACTGCTCTTGAGAGGTGATGGATTCAATCTTCACCATGTACTTGCCGTTCACCAGGAAGGCCGGTACACCACGAATGTTGTAGCTCTCGGTGTTGCGATCGAACTGGGAGACCATGCCGGAGACGGCGAAGCTGTCGACGGCACCGTCGAACTCTTCAGCCGGTACGCCGTTGTCCACGAAGATCTTCTTCACATCGTCACGGCTCATCGGCGGCTGACGCTGGGTGTGGATCTTGGTGAAGATGGTCGGAGTCAGCTTGGCTTCGGCATTGAGCAGGCTGGCAACAGCGTAGGCACGCTGCATCTCGGGGCCCATCTCGCGACCGAGGAAAGCAACCGGGTTCTTCTTGAGGGGCACACCCTCTGGCAACCCGGCCTTCAACTGTTCAACGATCGGTTCGAAGGTAGCGCAGTGCGGGCAGTAGTAGGAGAAAAACTCCATCACTTCCGGCTGGGCACTGCCAGTCTGTTTGACCACATCGTAGTTGACGCCTTCCTTGAACTCGGGGGCGGCGTGAACCATGGGGATCATCAGCATGGCAGCAAGGAAAAATAGAACTTTTTTCATGATGTTTCCTGTTAAGGGATCACTGTGAGGCACGCCCGGCGAACCGAAGCAGTGCCAAGCCTATTGTTTCGCCATGCTGACGTCAATGGTCAGGGCCGGAGATCGAGTCCCCCTTGCCGCGCAAGATCCCTTCTATTTCACCAGTTTGGCATCAGGCTCAACGGTGGCGCCTTGAGTGCCTCCAGCTGATCGTGCAGTGTCGCTATCTGTTGACGCCAGTAATGATCGGTATTGAACCAGGGGAAGTGACGGGGGAAGGCGGGATCTTCCCAGCGCCGCGCCAGCCACGCCATGTAGTGAACGATGCGCATCGCCCGCAGCGGCTCGATCAGCGCCAGCTCCCGCGAGTCGAACTCCATAAACTCCTCGTAGCCCGCCAGCAGGGTGTCGAGCTGGATCTGCTGCTCGTGGCGCTCGCCGCTGAGCATCATCCAGAGATCCTGAATCGCGGGGCCGGTACGGCAATCATCGAGGTCGACAAACATGGGGCCATCGCGCCAGAGGATGTTGCCCGGGTGGCAGTCGCCATGCAGGGAGATCTGCGCCACATCCAGGGTCATGGCGTCGCTGACATGTTTGATCAGCTCGTCGAGCACCCCGAAGAATTGCTTCGCCAGCCCGCTTGGCAGCCACTCGCCAGACGCCAGCAGCTGACGTGGTTCGTGCAGCATGCTCTCCACATCGAGCCGTACCCGATGGTGGAACGGCTTGCTGGCGCCGATCTGATGAATGCGGCCGAGGAAACGCCCCACCCACTCAAGCTGGTCGAGATTATCCACCTCGAACTGGCGGCCACCGACGCTCTGCCAGATGGCAAAGGGGTAACCCTCGTGCTCCAGCAGGGTCTCGTCCGCGAAGGCGAGCGGCGCGGCAACCGGGATCTCAGCCTCTGCAAGGCGGGTGGCAAACTTGTGCTCCTCGAGGATCTGGGCCCGGCTCCAGCGGCCGGGACGGTAGAACTTCACCACATAGCGGCGACGATCCTCATCCTGAAACTGGTAGACCCGGTTTTCGTAGCTGTTGAGCTCGATAAGGCCGGAGTCGAGCCGCAGGCCACTGAGATCGAGCGCATCCATGATGAGGTCGGGATTGAGGTCGGAATAGTTGAAACGCATGTCATCCACCATAAAGAAAGGGGCGCCGTTGCGCCCCATTCTATCACCACTGCCCGCCATTGCCGTGCTCGCTGGTGACCGGACTGGTGTCACGCCCGGCCCGCAGCCACACGCAGTTACAACCGGCTGATAAACTTGCTGCCCTGGCGCAGGTTGCCCTTGCTGTCATCGGGCGCCGCCCCCTCCCGTTTCAGCACGAACTGGATATCCAGCGCCGGCCGTTTCAGGTTGTAGGGATCGACCGCCAGACTGACCGGCAGGGTGTAGATCTCGCCCGCCTTCAGGGTCACTTCACGGGGGCCGAACCACTGATACTCGGGCAAGCCCTCAACATCCAGCTGGTAGGTCTGGGACTGCAGGGTCTTGTTGAGGATCTTGAGGGTGTAGGTGTTCTCGATAAGCCCCTCGCTGTTTTCGCGGAACAGCTGGTTGCGATCCCGCAGGATATCGAGCCCCATCGGCATGATGGACATGGCGTTGTAGACAAATACCCCCAGCATCACTGCCATTACCAAGCCGTAACCTATCAGCTTGGGCCGCGCCACATGGGTGGAGTCGTTGGCCAGCTTGTGCTCTGTGGTGTAGCTGATGAGCCCTTTCGGGTAGCCCATCCGCTCCATGGTCTGGTCGCAGGCATCGACGCAGGCACCGCAGTTGATGCACTCATACTGCAGGCCATCGCGGATATCGATACCGGTCGGACAGACCTGCACGCAGAGATCGCAGTCGATACAGTCACCCAACCCCATCGCCTTGGGATCCGCCTTGCGGGAGCGGGCGCCACGGGTCTCGCCACGCTTGGTGTCATAGCCGACGATGAAGGTGTCCTTGTCGAACATGGCGGACTGGAAGCGGGCATAGGGGCACATGTGGATACACATGATGGCACGCATCCAGCCAGCGTTGCCGTAGGTAATGATGGTGAAGAAGATCACCCAGAACAGCACCCATCCGCTGGCCTGCAGGGTGAAGAGGTCCGGCACCAGTTCAGTCACATCCTGGAAGTAGGCGACGAAGGTCAGGCCGGTAACCAGCGAGATCGCCAGCCAGGCCAGATGCTTGGCTCCCTTGCGGGCCAGCTTCTCGCCGCTCCAGGGCGCCTCGTCCAGCTTGCGCCGCTTGTTGGCGGGCCCTTCCAGCTTCTCTTCAAACCAGATGAACATGAAGGTCCAGACCGTCTGCGGGCAGAGATAGCCACACCAGACCCGGCCAAGGAAGGTGGTAATAAAGAAGAGTCCGAAGGCGGCGATCATGAAGAGCCAAGCGAGCAGGGTCAGATCCTGCGGCCAGATGGTGGCGCCAAAGATATGGAACTGCTGGTGACCGAGGTCGAACAGCACCGCCTGTCGCCCGTCGTAACGCAGCCAGGGCAGCAGCACGAACAGCGCCACAAAGAACCAGCCCATGGCCTTGCGCATCCGCTGCCAATACCCTTTCTGGGCCCGCACATAGATGCGGTTGCCCGGGTTGAATCTGTCGTCGCTGGCTTTGAACGTATTGGGGTTGAAGGTCCCGGTTACGCCCTTGTCGGTGACGTCCTTGATATCGATTTTATCGTGGTCGGCCATTGCAAGACATCGCTCCCTTATTTGTTATGGAGCGGATTATATCTTAAACAGCATGCTAATTGTGTGGATTAGATGTATCTAATATTGGGGTTGGATCTCAATTTTCGGCAACAAAAAAGCGCATCACCCCGAGGTGATGCGCTTCCGCTAAAGATTCACTTGATTCCGCGCGCCTTGAGCAGTGCCTCTTTGAAATCGGGCACATGATCCTTGGCCAGACCGGGGATCATCGCCTGCTTGTCGGATTCCCGCATCTTGAGGTGATAGATCAGCATGTCGTCGGTCAGCTCGGACAGAGGCCCTTCAAATCCCGCTTCTTGGGCCAGTTTGGCAACAAACTGCACCAGGCTGAGATCCTGTTCCTTGATCCAGGCAGGCTGCAACAACTCCAGCAGCTCTTCGATACGATGACATTGCATAGACAACCTCTTTAATCTGTCACGTTAAATTCAGGCAACCTTACCCATCAAGGCTACTTCGATTCGATCCCGCCCATTATGCTTGGCCTGATAGAGTGCCGCATCCGCTTTTTGGATCAAATCGGCGATTTTCATGCTGTTGTCCGGTATCAGTGTCGCAACACCAAAACTACATGTGACCCGACCGGAGACCAGCGATTTCTGGTGCGGGATGGCCAGCTCCTTGAGCGCCTGCCGCACATTGTCCGCCACCTGCAGTGCCCCCTGCATGCCGGTGCAGGGCAGCAGCAAGGCGAACTCTTCGCCCCCGTAACGGGCCGCCAGATCGTCCTCGCGCCGCTCCACCTCGGCCAGCAGCCCCGCCACCTGTTGCAAGCAGTCATCCCCCAGCTGATGGCCGTAAAGATCGTTGAACTGCTTGAAGTAATCCACATCCACCAGCACCAGCGACAACGGCGCCCGGGCGCGATGGCAGCGCCGCCAGGCCCGCTCCAGAGAGTCGTCGAGATGGGCGCGGTTGGCGATGCCGGTCAGGCCGTCGAGGCGGGAGGTGAGACGCAAATGCTCGGAGACCGCCTTCAGTTCGGCAACCAGTTCGGCGTTCGAGAAGCGGTGGTGGAGCGAGGCGATCTGATCCCGCCGCATCCGGCGCAACAGGGTCGGCAGAAAGACAAAAAGATAGCCCGCCAGCATGCAGGAGACGATCCGCTCCTGCTCGTTGCCATTACCCAGCTCGAACAGCATCGCCATGCCCAGCGGCAGGGCGGAACCATAGAGGGTACGGCGGCTGCCAAACAGCATGATGGCGCTGCCGGTAAGAATGAGGCTGGAGAGCATCATCATGGCTGCCCGATAGGTATCGGGCAGCTTGTCCATGTAGAGCAGCACCCCGAGGGCCCAGATGATGGAGGTGATGGTGGCTCCGATAAAGAGCTCCCGCTCCAGCACCGGCAACGGCGTCTGGTGCAGGCGGGCTCGACGCCAGCGCAGGTGCCAGCCCCGACCCAGCAGCCACAGGAAAGTGCCTGCCAGCCAACCGAGCGCTTCGATGGCGGGTAGATAGTCGTGAAACAGCAGACTCCAGCCAAATGCCAACACGCCCAAACAGGGGAGACTGAACGATGCATGGGTATAGAGCTGGGCCATAATGGCCTGCTTAACCTGGCGTGTCACACTCTGGGTCAACTGAGTACTCCTGTACAAGAGCCGAGCAGTCTACCATTACCCCCTGACCCGCAACAATAAAGCGCCGCTTATTAAGAAGTTAATCAATCAATAACGATTTCTTCTGCGCTGGCAGGTGAGTCCTTGCTCACCCCTTCTCCAATTCGTCGAGGATCGGGCACTCGGGATTTTCATCCCCGTGGCAGCAGCAAACCAACCCTTCCAGGGAGGTAAGCATGGCCTGCAAGCCGGCGATGCGAGCCCGCAGATCGACGATCTTCTCCTGCGCCAGCTTCTTCACCTGGGCGCTGGTTCTGTGTTCGTCACGGTAGAGCGCCAGCAGCTCCTGACACTCCTCCAGATTGAAGCCGGTCTCCCGCGCCCGTTTGACGAAACGCAGCTCACGCAGCGCCCCCTCGGTGTAACTGCGATAGCCGTTGTCACTGCGTACCGGGGCTGTGATGAGGCCAATGCTCTCGTAATAACGGATGGTCTTGGCAGTCAGCCCTGTGGCCTTGGCAACCTTGCTGATGTTCATTTATGCCTCCTTACTGATCGGGTTGGATGCTGGCCCGTGCGCCGCCCTGGGCTGCCAGCGTTTCAATAACAGGGAATTGCTCAAAACGGTAATGCTGCTCAGGGCCATGGCCGCCCCCGCCAGCTCGGGGCTCAGGTAGCCCAGTGCCGCCAGCGGAATACCGATGATGTTGAACACGAAGGCCCAGAACAGATTCTGCTGTATGGTGCGCCAGGTCGCCGCCGAGATATCGATGGCATCGGCCACCAACCGCGGGTCAGATCGCATCAGGGTGATGGAGGCGGTCTCCATCGCCACATCGGAGCCGGAGCCCATGGCGATACCGACGTCCGCCGCCGCCAGTGCCGGGGCATCGTTCACCCCGTCCCCCACCATGGCCACCAGCCCGCGGGTTTGCGCCCGCAGCGCCTCCACTTTCTCCACCTTGCCCGCTGGCAGCACGGAGTCAAAGGCCCCGTCCAGCCCCAGCTTGGCTGCAATATGGGCCACCGGCGCCGGTGCATCACCACTCACCAGCCAGCTGGCGATGCCGCGCTGGCGCAGGGTGGCGATGGCTTCCGGACTCTCGGGGCGCAGGGTATCGGCCAGCGCCCCGATGCCGGCCACCACGCCGTCGATGGCCACCCAAACCCGGGTCGCCCCATCGGCGACTTGTTCATCCTGTTGCGGCGGTTCAATGCCGAGCTGGGCTAGCAGGGAACCATTACCGATAGCGACCCTGTGACCCTCCACCTGACCCACTATACCGGCACCGACCCGCACCTCTACCTCATCGGGCTGAGGCAGTATCGCCTCCTTGCCGACTGCCTCGCGCATGGCCAGCGCCAGCGGGTGTTCACTCGCCTGCTGCAGGGCGGCGGCGAGGCGCAGTTGCTCGTCATTGCCACTCCAGCTAGCCAGTACAGGCTTGCCTTGGGTCAAAGTGCCTGTCTTGTCGAAGATAAGCGCCTTGATGGCGTGGGCCTTCTGCAGGGTATCCACATCCTTGATCAGGATGCCGTGGCGCGCCGCCACCCCGGTACCGGTGACGATGGCCGCCGGTGTAGCCAGCCCCAGCGCGCAGGGACAGGCGATCACCAGCACCGCCACCGCTGCCAGCAGCGCCTGAGCAAAGTCGTTGCTGATGGCGTACCACACCAGCAGGGTGAACAGGGCTATGGCCATCACCACCGGTACGAACACGGCAGAGACCTTGTCCACCAGCTGTTGCAGCGGTGCCTTGCCCATCTGGGCACTCTCCACCAGTGCGATGATCTTGCTGAGGCTGGAATCCTCCCCCACCGTAGTGGCTTCAATTTCCAGCACGCCAGAGCGGTTGATAGCGCCATCCAGCACCTTGTCGCCCACACTGCGCGGTACCGGCAGGCTCTCGCCGGTGAGGATCGACTCATCCAGTTCGCTGGTGCCGCTCACGATTTTGCCATCCACCGGCACCCGTTCTCCCACCAGCACCCGCAGCCGATCGCCACGCAGCACCTCGTCGATGGCGACGCTTTGCCAGCTCTCACCACGCCAGACGGTGGCGGTTTCCGGCCGCAGCGCCATCAGTTCACGAATGGCGGACTGGGTGCTGCGGCGGGCTCTCGCCTCCAGCAGTTTTCCCAACGAAATCAGGGTAATGATGATGGCGCTCGCCTCGAAATAGAGCTTGCCGCTGGCAGCCATCCCCAGCGTCAACAACAGATAGAGGCTGTAGAAGTAGGCGGCGCTGGTGCCGGTTGCTACCAGCACATCCATATTGGCTGCGCGGTTCTTGATGGCGAGCCAGGCACCGCGATAGAAGCGGGCGCCGATCCAGAACTGCACCGGGGTGGCGAGCACCAGCTCCAGCCAAGCGGGTAGATGCCAGGGGAACAGTCCGGCCATGGCCAGCATCCCCACCAGCAGCGGCAACGTCAGCAAAGCCGAGACGATGACCCGGGTTTGAGCCTGACGGGCTGTGGCGGCCTCCTGTGCTTCCCGCTCCAGCAACTGCTGGCGGCGGCCGCTGGCCGAGCCTTGTGCCAGCTGGGCACCAAAGCCGAGCGCTTCGATCTGCTCGCGCAAAGCGGCGGGCGTCTGCATCCCGGGGACCAGCACGATGCGGGCCTGTTCGATAGAGAAATTGACCTCGGCCGAGATAACGCCGGGCAGCGCGGCCAGCATCTTGTTCAACCGAGCCGAACAACCGGCACAAGTCATGCCGGTAATTTGGAACAAAAAGGTCTCACTGCCGTAGTCGTAACCCTGACTCTTGATGCTGTCGAGCACCGCAGGCAGGCGATCGGAGCTGGCCAGCTCGATGGCCGCCTGCTCCAGCGCGAAGTTGACGGTGGCCGATACCCCGTCGAGTTTGTTGAGGCTGGTCGCGATGCGGCCTGCGCAGTTGGCGCAGCTCATGCCGCTGAGCGGCAACTGCAGATGAATGGGTGATTGAAGATGAGTGGTCATGTTGTTCCTCCCCGGAACCCGTCGGCACAACAAAACGCCGACTGGCAAACCCTAACCTTTACTGTAAGGGCAAGCTCAAGCCACATGATCCACTTTTTGCAGATGAAAAAACGGCGCCCGTTTGCTGCCAGAGAACAAACGGGCGCCGCATTCAGCTATTGCGCGGTGTGAGCTGAACTCAGATACCGTACTGAGCGCGGTAAGCCTTCATGGCCGCCAGTTGCGCTGCCAGCTCCGGCTGTTCGGCCTGCTTCTCTTCCAGATACTGGATCAAGTCGCTCATCTGGATGATGGCGATGATGTGGGCGCCGTAGTCACGCTCCACTTCCTGAATGGCGGAGAGCTCGCCCTTGCCCTTCTCCTGACGATCCAGCGCGATCAGCACGCCCGCCAGCGAGGCGCCGTTGGCCTGGATCAAATCCATGGATTCGCGGATGGCAGTACCGGCGGTGATAACATCGTCCACCAGCATGATGCGTCCCTTAAGCGGGCTGCCCACCAGATTGCCGCCCTCGCCGTGATCCTTGGCCTCCTTGCGGTTGAAGCACCAGGGCACGTCCACATCGTGCTGCTCCACCAGCTGCACCGCGGTAGCGGAGGCGATGGGGATCCCCTTGTAGGCCGGGCCAAACAGCACATCGAACTCGATACCGGCATCCATCAGAGCGGCGGCATAGAAGCGGCCGAGACGGGCCAGATCGCGGCCGCTGTTGAACAGACCGGCGTTGAAGAAGTAGGGGCTTTTACGACCGGATTTCAGGGTAAATTCACCGAATTTGAGGACCTGTTTCTCCAGGGCGAACTCGATAAATTGACGCTGGTAGGCTTTCATTCTGGCTCCTTGCTTGGCTTGTCGTTGTCTTGTGTGGGGGTATAAAAAAACGCGGTCAATGCCGCGTTTTTAAAATCAGGAGAGCGACTGCTTCTGCAGCGCAATGATGTCGGCGATGCCGCCCTTGGCGAGCGCCAGCATCTCCAGCAACTCTTCATGGGTGAAGGGCTCGGCCTCCGCGGTGCCCTGCACCTCGATGATGCGACCATCTTCGGTCATCACCACGTTCATGTCGGTCTCGGCGGCGGAGTCTTCGATGTACTCCAGATCGCAGATGGCTTCGCCCTGATACATGCCGACGGAGACGGCGGCGATCATCTGCTTGAGCGGGCTCTGCTTGATCATGCCCTTCTCGACCATCCAGTTCAGCGCATCCACCAGCGCCACGCAGGCACCGGTAATGGAAGCGGTGCGGGTGCCGCCATCGGCTTGCAGCACGTCACAGTCAACTGTGATGGAGTGCTCGCCCAGCGCAGTCAGGTCTACCGCAGCGCGCAGGGAGCGGGCGATCAGACGGGAGATCTCCAGAGTACGGCCACTCTGCTTGCCGGAGGCCGCTTCGCGGTTCATCCGGGAGTGGGTGGAGCGCGGCAGCATGCCGTATTCGGCAGTCACCCAGCCCTGATTCTTCCCTTTCAGGAAGCGCGGCACGCTGGTGTCGACGCTGGCGGTGCAGAGCACGCGAGTGTTACCGAACTCCACCAGCACTGAGCCTTCTGCATGTTTGGTGAAATTGCGGGTAATGGTAACCGGGCGAAGTTGCGCGGCACTGCGATCGCTTGGACGTGACATGGAACGGACCTCTGGGCTGGCTCAAATTGGCGGGGGATTATAAGTGATCCCGCCCCAAATATCAGCCGCTAAAACCACGGCATCGGCTGACGAGCAGGGCCGGGCTGAGTATACTGGCCGCACACTTCATCAAGCCCGGAACAATCAATGATTCACAGCATGACCGCCTACGCCCGCAAGGAACTCAAGGGCGACTGGGGCACAGCCGTTTGGGAAATTCGTTCGGTCAACCAGCGTTATCTGGAGACCTACATTCGCCTGCCGGAGCAACTGCGCAGCCTGGAGCCGGTTCTGCGTGAGCGTTTCCGCGCCAAACTGCAGCGCGGCAAGGTGGAGTGCAACCTGCGCTTCGAGGCCGCTCAGGCCGCAGCCAGCCAGCTACATATCAATGAAGAGCTGGCCAAGCTGATTATCGACAGCGCCAGCTGGGTAATGAAAGAGGCGGGTCAGGGCCAACTCAATCCGGTCGACGTACTGCGCTGGCCGGGCGTCATGGCTGCCGCCGAGCAGGACATGGACGCGGTCGCCACCGAGCTGCTCGGCGGTTTTGACCAGACCATGGAAGATTTCCTCGCCTCCCGCGCCAGCGAAGGGGCCAACCTCAAGGCGCTGATCGAACAGCGTCTGGCCGGTATTCAGGTGGAAGTGAAGAAGGTGCGCGTCCACCTGCCGCAGATCATCGAGTGGCAGCGCCAGAAGCTCACCGACCGTCTGGCCGAAGCCAAGGTGGAGCTGGACCCGGCTCGCATCGAGCAGGAGATCGTGCTGCTGGCCCAGAAGATCGACGTAGCCGAAGAGCTGGATCGTCTGGAGATGCACATCAGCGAAACCAACAAGATCATGAAGAAGGGTGGCGCCTGCGGTCGTCGTCTCGACTTTATGATGCAGGAGTTCAACCGCGAGTCGAACACGCTTGGCTCCAAGTCGATCAACGCCGAAGTGACTCAGTCCGCCGTCGAGCTGAAGGTTCTCATCGAGCAGATGCGCGAGCAAATTCAGAACATCGAGTGATGGGTCGCTGACTCTCCGGTTGTTGCCTGCAAAAGAGCCCTTGATTCCTCAAGGGCTCTTTTATTTTCCAGCCATCGCGCCTGTCGCCAGCCGCCGGTGAGTCAACGGCTGGGGAACACCCTAGCCTATCGGCATCACCAGTGCCGGTTGGTGCGGGTCGCTCAGCCGATCGGCCAGATAGTCCACCAGCAGCCGCACCTTGGGGGAGAGGTGGCGGTTATGGGGATAGAGGGCCCAAATCCCCTCGGCCGGGGCCCGCAGTTCGGGCAGCAGCTCGATCAGCTCCCCTCGCGCCAGATGGTCGCTCACGTAGTAGTCCGGCAGCTGGATGATGCCGATCCCCTTGAGCGCCGCATCCAGCAGGGCATGGCCACTGTTGCACTCCAACAAGCCGCGCACCCGCACGCTGTGGGGGCGGCCATCCAGGGTGAAGTGCCACTCGTCGCTGTTGCCCACCAGACAGGTGTGGCGGGTCAGCTCGGAGAGGCTGTTGGGCATGCCGTGGCGGGCGGTGTAAGCCGGTGAGGCGCAGACATAGGGCACCCGCTGCGCCAGCTTGCGCGCCACCAGCGTCGAATCCTTGAGGTGGCCGAGCCGCAGCGCCAGATCGTAGCCTTCGTGCACCAGATCCAGCAGCTGGTTGGTGAGGTTGAGGGTCACCTCCAGCTGGGGGAAACGCACCATGAAGTCGTTCACCAGCGGGGCGATGCGGCTCTCGCCGTAGGAGACGGGGGCCGTGATGCGCAGGGTGCCTTGCGGCACCGCCTGATGGCGCCCCACCGCCAGCTCTGCCTCGTAGAGGTTGTCCAGCAGCTGACGGCAGTGGCGATAGTAGATCTCGCCAAGCTCGGTGAGCCGCACCTGACGGGTGGTGCGCAGCAGCAGCTTGGCCTGCAGCCGATCTTCCAGCTGTGCCACCTGACGGCTGACCTGCGCCACCGACACCCCCAGCTTGCGCGCCGCCGGGGTAAAGCCCCCCTGCTCTGCCACGCTGACAAATTCACAGATCCCTTCCCAGCCGAACATTATTACCTGTGTGTAAAAGTGATTTGAGATTTGTCCTCATTATCACAAAATCGGCGGGAAACTACACTGAATGCCCGAACTCATCTCTGTTCACCCTGCTCAACAAGAAGGATGTCATTCATGGCACAGGTTCAAAGCATCAAGTGTAAAGCCGCCATCGCCTGGGGCCCGGGTCAGCCCCTCTCCATCGAAGAAGTCGAGGTCATGCCACCGCAAGCGGGCGAAGTGCGGGTGCGCATCGTCGCGACCGGTGTCTGCCACACCGATGCCTTCACCCTCTCCGGTGAAGATCCGGAAGGGGTCTTCCCCTGCATTCTCGGCCATGAGGGGGGCGGCATTGTCGAGTCCATCGGCGAAGGGGTCACCAGCGTCAAGGTGGGCGATCACGTGATCCCGCTCTACACCCCCGAGTGCGGCGAGTGCAAGTTCTGCAAATCCGGCAAGACCAACCTCTGCCAGAAGATCCGCGCCACCCAGGGCAAGGGGCTGATGCCGGACGGCACCACCCGCTTCTCGAAAGATGGCCAGCCCATCTATCACTACATGGGCACCTCCACCTTCAGCGAATACACGGTGCTGCCGGAGATCTCCATCGCCAAGGTGGACCCGGCCGCCCCGCTGGAAGAGGTCTGTCTGCTCGGCTGCGGCGTCACCACCGGCATCGGCGCCGTGATGAACACCGCCAAGGTGAAAGAGGGTGAGAGCGTCGCCATCTTCGGGCTGGGGGGCATCGGCCTCTCGGCGGTGATCGGGGCTCGTCTGGCCAAGGCCGGTCGCATCATCGCCATCGACATCAACGAGAGCAAGTTCGAACTGGCCCGCAAGCTGGGCGCCACCGACTGCATCAACCCGAACGACTACGACAAACCGATTCAGGAGGTGATCGTCGAGCTGACCGACGGCGGCGTCGACTTCTCCTTCGAGTGCATCGGCAACGTCAAGGTGATGCGTGCGGCGCTGGAGTGCTGCCACAAGGGTTGGGGCGAGTCGGTCATCATCGGCGTGGCCGGAGCGGGTCAGGAGATCAGTACCCGTCCGTTCCAGCTGGTGACCGGTCGGGTCTGGCGCGGCAGCGCCTTCGGCGGGGTACGCGGTCGCAGCGAACTGCCGAGCTATGTGCAGCGCTACATGCAGGGCGAGTTCCGCCTCGATGACTTCATCACCCACACCATGCCGCTTGAGCAGATCAACGAGGCATTCGATCTGATGCATGAAGGCAAGAGCATCCGCACCGTCATCCACTACTGAGCATGATCGCCCCGCCCGCCATCGTGGGTGGGGTGCAGGAGTCCTTCGATGAATCTGGAGATTATCAGCAGCAACAAGAGCTTCGGCGGCTGGCACAAGCGCTATCGCCACCACGCCAGCGTGCTCGGCTGCGAGATGAATTTTGCCATCTATCTGCCGCCCCAGGCCCTCACCGGCCAGAAGGTGCCCGTGCTCTACTGGCTCAGCGGCCTCACCTGCACCGATGAGAACTTTATGCAGAAAGCGGGTGCCCAGCGTATCGCCGCCGAGCTCGGCATCGCCCTGGTGGCGCCGGACACCAGCCCCCGCGGCGACGGCGTAGCCGACGATCCCGGTTATGACCTCGGCATGGGCGCGGGCTTTTACGTCAATGCCAGCCAGAACCCCTGGCAGGCGCACTACCAGATGTATGACTACGTCACCCGCGAACTGCCTGACTTGATAGAGACCCACTTCCCGGTCTCGACCCGACGCGCCATCAGTGGCCACTCCATGGGCGGTCACGGGGCGCTGATCGCCGCGTTGCGAGAGCCCGGTCGCTACCGCTCGGTCTCGGCGTTCAGCCCGATCTGCCACCCGAGCCGCTGCCCCTGGGGCCAGAAGGCGCTCGGCGCCTACCTCGGCAGCAATCCCTTGTTGTGGCAGGAGTGGGATGCCTGCCAGCTGCTGCGCCACCAGCCGGTCACGCCGCTGCCCACCCTGGTGGATGTGGGACTGGATGATCCTTTTCTCGCCGAGCAGTTGCATATCGATGCGCTGGCCGAGGTGGCAGCCAGCAAGGAGTGGCCGCTGGAGCTCAACCGCCACGAGGGCTATGACCACAGCTACTACTTCGTGGCGAGCTTTATCGAGGCGCACCTGCGCTTTCACGCCCGCCACCTCTGATCAAAACAGGCCCGTTGCGGGCCTGTTTCAGTTGTGGTGATCGGTTGATATCAGCTGCCCGCGCGGGTCACCCCGCCGGAGCCTGCGATCTGCTGCTCCACCTCGGGGTCACCCCAGTAGGTGATGTTGCCAGTGCCTGCGATGCCGATCTTGAGCGTCTGCTGGGCCCGCACCTCCACATCACCGCTGCCGGCGATATTGACCTCGACCTCGTTGCCACGCATTTCGCTGCCCAGCACATCGCCAGCACCGGCAATGTTCAGCTCGATGCTGGCGGCAGAGCCGCTCCCCAGATCCAGGCTGCCTGCACCAGCGATATTGCCTTTCAATCGCTGTACCTCCAGCTGGCTGGCGACGATACCACCTGTTCCCGCCACTGACAGCTCCAGCGAATCCCCCTTGAAGCCGCTCAGATCGCCGTTGCCGGTACCTGCCAGCGCCATTTCACTGAGCTCTGGCAGGGTGATGGTGATCTCCAGCGGTTCGGTAGGCCGCAGCTGGTAACCCTCCTTTACCTCGATCTCCAGCTTGCTGCCGCGCTCGGTCAGCTCCAGATAGGGCAAGAGATTTGCCTGCCCCTTGATGAGGATGCCGCGCTGCTCCCCTGCCACCAGATGGAGGGTAGCTGGAGTTCCCGCCAGCACCCGGGTCACCCGCTCGCCCAGCGCCTGCTGGCGCTCGACCGGGACACCTTCCCCCTTGATCTCGGTGTCGGCAAAGACGTTGCAACCTCCCATCACCAACGCCACCAAGACGCCAATCATCCACCGCATAACTGTTCTCCTTTTTATTTATTGATAAGCCACCTGACTGGCCCTGTTCGAAGCCACAAAAATAGAGGCCGTATGAAACCACAGTTAGCAATGGCCATGCCAGACCATAACTATATGATTTTCAATAAAAATAAAATCAACAGTAAGATGTGATACGCACAAAAAGATCCATTTAGACCACTATTTGGCGAATTTGACCACCCCCTAACAGGCAGGTGGAGAGCTGGCTGGCGGGTCGTCCTGCCGGTCACTATGCTGACAGCCCGTGGAAGTTTTTAATTGCCCTGCCGGTCTGTTGAGCCAATAGTGGTACTTCGTGCGTACCAAGCTCTCCATTGCGGTAATGTCATTACCACTGTCTTGTCAGTCTTCACTGCCAACAAGGAGCCAGAGCGTGACCCAAGCAAGCCCTCTCTATGCCACCGCCACCGGTCTGCCGGAACCGACTCGCACCCCACTGCTGACCGGCAGCGATCCCGAGCAGAAACGGCGCGAGCTGCTCAGCTACTTCTGCCAGACCTTCGATCTCTACGATTCGCTGTTCGACTGTCTGGCCGATGAGCGCGCCTGGTTCAACAAGGCGATCCCGCTGCGCCACCCGCTCATCTTCTACTACGGCCACACCGCCGCCTTCTTTATCAACAAGCTGCTGGCGGCGCGCCTGATCGATCAGCGGCTGGATGCCCGCATCGAGGCCATGGTCGCCATCGGGGTGGACGAGATGAGCTGGGACGATCTGGACGAGACCCACTACGACTGGCCCAAGGTCAGCGAGCTGCGCAGCTATCGAGCCAAAGTTCGTACGCTGGTGTGCGATTTCATTCGCCAGATGCCGCTCACCCTGCCCATAGACTGGCAAAGCCCGGCCTGGGTGATCCTGATGGGGATAGAGCACGAGCGCATCCACCTCGAGACCTCCAGCGTGCTGATCCACCAGCTGCCACTCGCCTGGGTGCGACCGCAGCCTTATTGGCCCGCCTGTACCGAAGCCCGCCGCCGCATTGATCAGGTGCCCGCCAACAGCCTGCTGCCGGTGGCCGGCGGCAAGGTGCGGCTTGGCAAGCGGGACGCTACCTACGGCTGGGACAACGAATATGGCGAGCGCCATATCGAGCTGGCCCCGTTTCAGGCCAGCCGCATGCTGGTGAGCAATGCCGAATACCTCGTCTTCGTCCAGGCGGGCGGCTACGGCCAGCAACAGTGGTGGGATGAGGAAGGCTGGGGTTGGTGTCAGTATGCCAAGGCGCAGATGCCCACCTTCTGGGTGGGTGATTCCACCAAGCCCGAACAACTGCAGCTGCGGCTGATGACCGAGCAGGTCGCCATGCCATGGGACTGGCCAGTCGAGGTAAACCAGCTGGAGGCGGCCGCATTCTGTCGCTGGAAGGCGGCCCGGACCGGGCTCCCCATCCAGCTGCCGAGCGAAGCAGAGTGGCAGTTGCTGCGCGAGCAGCTACCCGGCGATCAGCCAGACTGGACACAGGCCCCCGGCAATATCAATCTGGCCCGTTTTGCCTCCTCCTGCCCGGTGGATGCCTGCCCGCAAGGGGAGTTCTTCGATCTGGTGGGCAATGTCTGGCAGTGGACCAGCACCGCCATCGACGGTTTCGACGGCTTTAAAATCCACCCGCTCTACGACGACTTCTCCACCCCCACTTTTGATGGCAAGCACACCCTGATCAAGGGCGGCAGCTGGATCAGCACAGGTAACGAAGCGCTCAAATCATCCCGTTACGCCTTTCGGCGTCACTTCTTCCAGCATGCGGGTTTCCGCTATCTGGTCTCCCGTTATCAGGAACCCGTTATCGTGAATCCCTATGAAACCGACACGCTGGTCGCTCAGTACCTCGACTTCCAGTACGGCCCGAGCCACTTCGGGGTAGCCAACTACGCCAAGACGCTTGCTGATCTTGCTGGCGAGCGCTGCAGCAACCACCAGCGGGCACTGGATATCGGCTGTGCCACCGGCCGCGCCAGCTTCGAACTGGCTCGCCACTTCCAGCATGTGGACGGGGTCGACTACTCGGCCCGCTTCATCGATGTGGCGCTGGCCCTCGCCAGCCAGGACAGCTTCCGCTACGCCATTCCGCTGGAGGGTGAACTGGTGGAGTATTGCGAGGCACGCCTGTCGAGCCACGGGCTGGGGGCGAGTCAGGCTGAGCGCATCCACTTCAGTCAGGGGGATGCCTGCAACCTCAAGCCCAAATATGACCACTACGATCTGGTGCTCGCCTCCAACCTGATCGACCGGCTGCGGGAGCCCGCCCGCTTCCTGCGGGATATCGCTCCCCGGCTGCGCAGCGGTGGCCTGCTGGTGCTCACCAGCCCCTATACCTGGCTGGCGGAATATACTCCGCCCGCCAACTGGCTCGGCGGCATTCGTGAAAACGGCGAGGCGCTCACCACCTATCAGGCGCTGCAACGGCTGCTGGCGGCGGAGTTCGAGGAGCACTGCCCGCCGCGGGATGTGCCTTTCGTCATCCGCGAGACCGCCCGCAAATACCAGCACACGGTGGCGCAGCTGACCGTCTGGCGCAAACGCTAGCACGCCGGTCGACATGCAGATGAAAAGAGGGAGGCCAACGGGCCTCCCTCTTTTCATGGCAGTCAAAATGGCGCGAGTATCAATGCCCCTGCTCATGATAGCGGCGGGCCAGCACGGCGCAGACCATCAGCTGGATCTGGTGGAAGATCATCAGCGGCAACACCATGACACCGACGCTGGCGGCCGGGAACATGACGTTGGCCATCGGCACCCCGTTGGCGAGGCTCTTCTTGGAGCCGCAGAAGACGATGGTGATCTCGTCCGCCTTGTCGAAACCGAGGCGACGGCTGATCCAGACGTTCCAGCAGAGCACCAGCGCCAGCAAGACGCAGCTCAGCAGCACAATACTGGCCAGATCGTACCAGCCGACCTGGTGCCAAATCCCCTGCACCACCGCCTCGCTGAAGGCGACGTAGACCACCAGCAGGATGGAGCTCTGATCCAGCTTGCCGATGAGCGGCCGATGGCTGTCGACCCAGCGGCCAATGAGCGGGCGCGACAGGTGGCCCACCACGAACGGCAGCATCAGCTGCATCATGATGGACTGGATGGAGTGCCAGGTGTCGATCCCCTCCCCTTGCACGTGGATCATCATCCCCACCAGCACCGGCGAGAGGAAGATGCCGAGGATGCTGGAGGCCGAGGCGCTGCACACCGCCGCCGACACATTGCCCCCTGCCATCGAGGTAAAGGCGATGGCCGACTGCACTGTGGCCGGCAGGGCGCAGAGATAGAGGAAGCCGAGGTAGATAGCCGGGCTCAGCCAGCTGGGCACCAGCGGGGTGAGCAGCAGCCCGAGCAGCGGAAACAGCACGAAAGTGCTGAGCATCACCACCAGATGAAGCCGCCAGTGGCCGAGACCTGCCAGCAGGTTCTGGCGCGACAGCTTGGCGCCATGCATGAAGAACAGGAGCGCCACCGCCAGCTTGGTCAGCAGACCGAACCAGACGGCCACCTGCCCCTCGCAGGGAAAGAGGGAGGCCAGGGTGACCACCGCAATCAGCACAACAGTAAAGGGATCCAGACGCACGAAAGGTCTCCATCAGAAGGGCATCCTGCTGCCGTGGCGACAGTCAGGATTGGGGAGGACAAGAAACAGAGCGGGAGATGTCTGGCACCTCCCGCTAAAACGAACCTCCAGCTTACCCCGATAACGGAGAGGCGCAACGTTGTGCAGCGGTTAATTGTTCATCAATGCTTAACGCCTTTGCTTTGTCGAATAGCGGAAGTTGCTGACCCGCGGCCAGATAGCGCCAAACCGGCGCTAAATGGATAAAAAAACGGGCGACCAAGGCCGCCCGTCCCGCTTTTTCGCTCAGCCGATCAGCGCTGGCTGGCCAGCTTGCCGCTGCCGCTTTTCTTCTCATTGCCGGCGAGCTTGCGGGCCTGCCGCTTCTCGAAGCGGGAGATCCACCAGTAGGCCAGTGCCGAGAATACCGCGGTCATAAAGACGTTGATGAAGAAGGCGCGCACCAGATCCACCCCGGCCGGGAAGGCGGAGGCGCTCATGCTCACCACGAAGATGGCGATCAGCACCGAGACCACCGCCATGCCGAAGGTGCGCGACCCCATGCGGAAGTCGCGGGGGGTATCGTCATGTTTCCAGCGGAACACGAAGTAGGCCACCATGATGAAGATCGGCGGCAGCATGGCAGTCCCAGCAGTGAGGTTGATGGCGGTGTTCATCATCTGCTGCACCGACTCGGAGCCGAAGCCGTTGACCACCAGCATCGCGAACACGAAGACAAACTGCCACCAGGCGGCGCGCACCGGCACGCCGTGCTCGTTGAGCTGGGTGGTCTTCTCGCCGTAAACCCCCTGCGGGATCTCGGAGAAGTGGATCTTCACCGGCGCCGAGGTCCACATCATCATGGAGCCGAACATGGCGATAAACAGCACCACGCCGACGAAGCGGCCCACCAGCGCCTCGGAGAGCCCGAAATACTGCGCCATGCCGGTGAAGATCTCCACCATGCCGCCGGCATAGGTGAGGCTCTCGCGCGGCACGAACACGTTCACCAGCAGGGAACCGACCGCATACATGGCGCCGATGACGATACCCGCACTGATGATCACCTTGATGAAGGACTTCTGGCCCCCCTTCACGTCATTGAGGTAGGCCGCCGCTGTCTCGGCACCGCCCGCCGCCTGGAAGATCCAGCACATGATGCCGAGGGTCGCCCAGTTGACGGTGGGAGTCATCGCCTCCAGCGTGATGGGCTGAGCCGGCACATGATCGCCACTCAGGGCCATCAGGGCGCCCAGCACATAGATGGCGAACAGGGCAAACACCCCGTAGGCCACGATCTCGGCAATCTTGCCGAGCCAGCTCGCCCCCTTGGTGGAGATATGGGTCGCCGCCGCAAATAGCACGATGGAGATGATCGAGGTGACCATGGGGGAGAAGCTGTACTCATAGCCCAGCATGGCGTAGGAGGCGTAGGCAATGACGTTGGGCAGCAGGGAGACGAACCAGAACAGGTTCACGAACCAGTAGAGAAACGAGCCCAGATAGGCCATCCGGGTGCCGAGCGGTTTTTTAAGCCAGTCGTACATCCCCGACTCGGAGTTTTTATTGGCCGAGACGAACTCGGCGATGATGAAGACGAACGGGATGAAGTAGACGATGGTCGCCAGCAGGAAAATAGGGGCGGAGCTGAGCCCCAGCTCGATGTTGTTGTTGACGATGTTACGGACGTTGAACACGGCGGCAAAGGTCATCGACAACAGGGCAAACTTGCCTATGGTGCCGCGTACGGATTCAGACATGGTGTCCTCCAGTGGACTCGCGCTCCTTGCGGGTAACGCTGTGACTCTGTGATGTGTTCGGCAAGGGTCTGTCGGCCCCGCACTTTACTCTCTTGTTATGATCGGGCCGCGTGGACGGCCTCGTTGCTGAACCGGTGCCGTCTCCCGCACCGGCTCGCAATATCGTTCAGACGATCGGGGTGCCCGGCGCCATCGGCACCCGCGGCTGCAACAGCACGCTCTGGCTCTCGTCCGGGGTCTCGGCGCAGAGCAACATGCACTCGGAGCGCTCGCCGCGCATCCTGGTGGGCTTGAGGTTGGTCAGTACCACCACCTCGCTACCCATCAGCTCCTCTTCGCTGTAGTAAGGCACCAGACTGGTGACGGTCTGCAGCGGTCGCTCGCCCCCCACATCGATCTGGACGAGGTAGAGTTTGTCGGCACCGGGGTGACGCACCACCTCCAGCACCTTGCCCACCTTCATCTCGACCCGTTTGAATTCGGCAAACTCGATCGTCTCGCTCATGCTCTTTTCCTTTTCTGGTTCAACGGTTTGCGGGTGGCCAACGGCCACCCGATTTGATTGGAATTCAATGCCGTGCCTATGGCGTCTGCATGGCGACCTGTGCCGTCGGCTGAGCCTCTTTGGCACGCGCTTTGGCACTGAGGGAGGCCTCGTATCTGTTGTATTTCCACCAGGCGAAGCCGAGGAAAATCACGATCCCGCCGACGTTGTAGAAGATGATGGTCATGATGTCGGCGCCGGTCGGGAAGGTGGAGGCGAGGAAGCCCACCGAGAAGATGGCGATCAACACCGAGACCACGGCGATGCCGGTAGTGCGCGAACCCATCTTGAACTCCCGCGGCAGGTGGTCGAGCTTCAGACGCAGATTGAGGTAGGCCAGCATGATGAACAGCGGCGGCAGCATGGAGGCGGCAGCGGTCATGTTGATGACGGTGTTCATCAGATCCTGCGCTGTGTTGGAGCCCAGGGTCGGGATCACCATCAGCGGCAGCACGATGAGGTACTGGATCCAGGCTGCACGGGCAGGCACGCCGTTCTCGTTGAGCTCGACCGTCTTCTTGCCGAAGATGCCGGCCGGGATCTCGGAGAAGAAGATCTTCACCGGGGTCGCCGTCCACATCAGCAGGGAGCCGAACATGGCGGTGAAGGAGACCAGCCCCACAAAGCGGTTCATCAGGATCTCCGGCAGGCCGAAGTAGGCTGCCAGCCCTTCAAACACCTGCACCGAGCCGCCGGTATATTTCAGGGTACCGCTCGGTACGAACACGTTGATCAACAGCGATGCGATGGAGTAGAGCGCGCCGATAAAGATCCCGGCGATGATGATCACCTTCACGAAGGATTTGGAGCCCCCTTTCACGTCATTGACGTAGACCGCCACCGACTCGGCGCCACCAGCCGCCATAAAGATCCAGGTAGTGATGCCGAGGAAGGCCCAGCTGAAATCGGGGATCATGGCCTCTACCGTGATGGGGTCGGCTGGCTGTACGCCGCCCACCAGTGCCGCACCTGCCAGCAGGATGTAGGAGAGGGTCAGCAGCAGCATCAGGGACGAGGTCACCGAGGTGATGGGCCCCAGCATCTTGGCGCCGTTGGTGGAGACATAGGTAGCAAAGGCGAACAGCACCATGCTCAACGCCGTGGTCGCCACCGGGGTGAGAATGTACTCGTAGCCGAGAAAGGCATAGGAGGCGTAGGCGATAACCCGTGGCAGCAGCGAGGTGAAGAAGAAGAGGTTCACGAACCAGTAGGTGTAGGCGGAGATAAAGGCCCAGCGCCCGCCGAGGGAGCTCTTCACCCAGGCATACACCCCTGCTTCGGAGTTTTTGTTCAGTGACACGAACTCCGCAATGATCAGGCAAAACGGAATGAAGTAAAAAATGGTGGCCAGAAAGAACATCGGAGCCGAGGCCAGACCGATTTCGATGTTGTTGTTGATGACGTTGTTGAAGCTGAATACCGCCGCGAAGGTGAGCGACAGCAGACCAAACTTGCCTATCGTATTGCGTTTGGAATCAGACATGGTGCATCTCCAGACCTGTAGTTATCTCAGCGAAAGGGCGGGGCATGGGTTGTAGGGTGAGCCCCGCCCTTCCGGCTTTTGTCAGTGCAGAACCGGCGGCTTGTTATTTGTTCTTGAAGTAGCCGCCTTCGACGGTGACCTTGATGATCACCTTGCGCACCGGCGCATCGCCGACGAAACGGTAGGCCTCGTCGTTCTCGAAGATCACCACCTGACCGTTGCCGACTTTCTGGCGCTCACACACCTCGCCGGCCAGCCACTCGCGGTCTGTGGTGTCGTCATAAGCCTGCTCGACCGCCAGCTCGCGCTTGGCTGCCCACTCGACCATCTCTGCCCCTTCCAGGTAGTAGTGAACGTCGAAGTAGCGGCGCTGCCCCTCAAACAGGGAGGTGGCCGGGCTGGCCCCCTCCTGCAAGCGATAGGTGAGGGAGTCACCGATGGAGTGGCAGATGCCGGGCTTGAGGTTCGGCAGGTTGTTGATGGCCTCCACGCAGCGGCCCCACTTCTTGCCCTCCCGGTAGATGTTTTTGAACAGGGTCAGGTTGTCCAGGGTGATCATGCGAGGTTCCTCCCGCCGTTGATGGTGAGATCGAGCCCGGCCAGCGCAGCCGGATTGAGGTTGCCACGGGCGATGGGCAGCAGGGTCAGGCCGAAGCTGAACGGCTCGAAGCGTACCCGCCAGGAGTCCAGCACCTCGGAGCCCCAGGAGTTGGAGCCCAGCCCCAGCACCTTGTGATCCAGATTGAGGGTGAGATAACCGCAGGGCTCCAGCTCGTTGATGTGCTGCGCCGCGTGGATATGCTCCCAGCTGTAGGGCCAGACGCTCAGGTTGATGGGGGCATCGGGCCGCACGTAGAGACCGGCGCCGTGACGGTTGGTCAGGGTCGCCCAGCGCACCTGCTGGCGGTTGCCGTTGTCCTGCGGGAAGGGGTAGTGCTCCCACATCTCGCCCACTGTGCTGCTGAAGCTGTCGATCCAGTTGCTCTGGCGGCTGTCCTGATAGTTTTCGCCCGGCCCCATGCCGTAGTAGTGCACCCGGTCGAGATCCTGACGAATGCCCAGCTCGAAGCCGATCTTGGGGATGATGTCGTCATAACCGCCGTAGGGCTGACCGGACAGCGCAACATGCAGCTGACCGTTCGGGCTCAGGGTGTAGACGTAGCGGCAGCGCATGCCGAAGTCGAACACCGGCGGCGCGATCAGGCTCTCGACCGTCACCTCGACCGCGTCACCCAGCTGACGCCAGCTCAGAGTACGGAAGTGCTCCTGCATGATCTGCAGGTGGTTCGGGTGCCACAGGCTCTCGTACTCCTGCTTGTGGTTGTCGATCATCGGCTTGAAGAAGGTGAGGCGCGGCGTGCGCTCAATCAGCTCGATACCATCCTGCTGCCAGCTCACCAGCTTGCCGTCGAGGCGCGAGAAACGCAGGGCAAAGCCGCTGCCGCTCAAGGTCAGCGCGAGGCGCTCGTCGGCAATCTGCAGTGCAGTAGCGTTGGGATTGGCAAAGGGTCGCAGCTGGCGAGTCGATGCCTTCAGTTGGAACTGGTACTGGCCCAGCTCGTGTTCCGCCGTGCTATAGCGGGTGGCGGTGGCCTTGATGACCCGCAGCTGGACAAAGGTTTCCCGCCCATCGAGGGATGGCAGCTCGAGTTGCAACTCGGTGATGGCACCGGGGGCAATACCTTCCAGCCGGATTTGCTGGCTGGCCAGCAGCTCGCCCTCGGCCTTCACTTCGACCAGCAGGCGGATATCGTCGAGAGTGGAGAACCAGTAGCGGTTTTCCACCGCCAACTTGCCGCTGGCCAGATCCAGCGCGCGCACCTTGACCGGGCAGATCACCTGTTTGTATTCGCGCAGGCCCGGCCCCGGGGTTTGATCCGGATAGATGAGGCCATCCATGCAGAAGTTGTAGTTGTTGGGGTAGTCGCCATAGTCGCCACCGTACTTGTAAACGGGGCGGCCCTGCTCGTCCTGATCCAGAATGCCGTGATCGCACCACTCCCAGATGTAGTGGCCCTGAATGTGGGGATGGCGGTCGAACACCTGCTGGTATTCGCTGAGGCCACCCGGGCCGTTGCCCATGGCGTGGGCGTATTCGCAGAGAATGCGCGGCTTCGCCATCGGGAACTCGCCGAAGCAGTTCATCTGGGAGACGCGCGAATACATGGTGCTCACCACATCCACCACCTCGGCATCGCGATCCTCTTCGTAATGCACCAGTCGGGTCGGGTCGATCGCCTTGCAGCGCTGGTACATAGCTCTGATGTTGCAGCCGTAGCCGGACTCGTTGCCGAGCGACCAGATGATGATGGAGGGGTGGTTCTTCTGGGCGTGCACGTGGCGCTCGATGCGATCCACGAACACCGGCTCCCAGAAGGGGTCGTCGGTGATGCGGCTGAGATCGCCAACGTTGGCAAAACCGTGGGTCTCCACGTCGGTCTCCGCCATCACGAACAGACCGTACTGGTCGCACAGCTCATAGAAGCGAGGATCGTTCGGGTAGTGGGCGGTGCGCACCGAGTTGAGGTTGTGCTGCTTCATCAGCACGATATCGCGTTCAACACGATCCATGCCGACTGCGCGACTCTTGAGGTGGTCGTTGTCGTGACGGTTCACCCCGTGCAGCTTGAGGTAGTGGCCGTTGACGTAGAAGAGGCCATTCTTGACCTTGATTTCACGCACCCCGACCCGCTGCGGGATCACTTCCAGCAGCTCACCCCGACCGTTGTAGAGGGAGAGTTGCAGCTGGTAGAGGTAAGGATCTTCGGCGCTCCACAGATGGGGATTGGCCAGATCCAGCGTGAAGCGGCAATCACACTTGCCGTCGATGGCGAGATGGTCGAGGGAGCCGCTGGCGATCTCGCTGCCCTGATCCAGCAGGGACCAGACCAGACGGTGATCACGGACGGGCGTCCCCAGATTTTCCAGCTGAATGTCGCAGCTCAGGGTGGCACTTTGATTGTCATCGGCCAGCGCGGTGCGGATGAAGAAGTCCTGCACATGGGCGGCCGGTTTGCCCACCAGATAGACGTCGCGGAAGATCCCCGCCATCCACCACATGTCCTGATCTTCGATATAGGTGGAGTCGGCCCACTGCATCACCCGCACTGACAGCAGGTTCTCGCCAACCTTGGCGTAGGCGCTGATATCGAACTCGGCGGTGAGACGGCTGCCCTTGCTGAAGCCGACGTAGTGGCCGTTCACATAGACCTCGAAGTAGGTCTCCACCCCATCAAACTTGATGATCACCTGCTCGCCGTCCCAGGCCGTGCTCAGCGTGAAGCTGCGCTGATAGGCACCGGTGGGGTTGTTGGTCGGCACGAAGGGCACATCGATGGGGAAGGGAAAACCTTCGTCGGTGTACTGCAGCTGGCCATGTCCTTCCATCTGCCACATGTTGGGCACGGTGATCTGGCCCCACTCGCTCATGGGGCTGTGATAGAAGGCCTCCGGCACCTGCAGGGGGTGGTCGAAGTAGTGGAACTGCCACTGGCCGCCAAGGCTCAGAAAACGGCGGCTCAGCTCGCGCTGCATGGTGGCCGCCAGCGCGTGGTCGGCATAAGAGAAGAAGTAGGCACGCGGGGCCAGCCTGTTTTCACCAACGAATTGGACGTTTTCCCAGTTATTCACATGTCCTCCCGGAACAAGGCAACGTTAACTGAGTAAACCTTAGATAAACATTTACTAAATATCAGTTTTGAGTTGGTAAAGTTTTAACCTGATCACAATGAACAGATGGTTTTGTGAGCGAGATCAGAGGCGGGAGATAAAGGAAGGCAAGATATGGAGGAGTGGCATGGATGTTGATAAGAGTTGGCTGATTATCAATAAAATCAATTATAAAACAATATTATATGAAGTTGCTGGATGATATGGGAAAGAGGTTTGCTTGAGAGAGGTGTCGCACCACCGCAAGATGGCGCGACTAAAAAGCAGATTATTTTACTAAAATTAGCGAGTAGTGCCACGCAGGGTCAACTTGCTCGGTACCAACACCCGGAGTGGAATATCACGATCGTCACGCAGCCGTTCAACCAGCAAATTGACCCCCTGGGAGCCCATCAACTCGGAGTGGATCCGCACAGTGGAGAGCGGTGGGAAGGTGAACTTGGCGGTTGGAATATCGTTGACGCTGATAAGCTCGATCTGCTGGGGAATCGCCAGTCCCTTCTCATGAATGGCACGTAACACACCAATCGCGATGGAGTCGGAGGCGACAAACAGCGCCTTGGGCCAATCCCCTGCCAGCATCTCCTTCGCCAACTGGTAGCCGGAGGCGCTGGAGAAGTCCCCACGATAGAGATCGCTCTCCTGCACCACCCCCAGCCGCTGGCCATAATCCCGGAAGGCCAATTCACGCAGATCCGGATTCTCATCCTGGCCACCGATATAACCGATACGCTGGTGTCCCTGAGCGATAAAATAATCCACCACTTGCTGGCTGATCAGGGCGAGATCCACATCGACCGAGTCGAACTCTCCCTGTGAACGGCAGTCGACAAACACCAGCTGGCTGGAACAAGCCCTTAGCTGGGCGAGACGCTCGGTTGTGAGGGTGCCGACTACCAGAATGCCATCCACGGCGCTCAGCTCACGTCCTTCACCGCAGTTGTAGAGATGGGTCAGCTCGATATTGAGGCGGGCACTCTGGGTTTCGATACCATAACGGATGGCGAGATAGTAAGGGTCGTTGATCTCGGTACTCTGGGGATAGGCATAGACCACCAGAAAGTGCAGCTTGCTCTTGTGTACCCCCTTGCGGGCGCTGCTGGTCTTGTACTCCAGCCGCTCGGCAATCTCGAAGATCCGCTGCTTGGTCTCTTCCTTGACGCTCAGGCTGGGATCCTCGTTCAGTACCCGGGATACCGTGGCGAGAGAAACCCCCGCTTCCTGTGCAATTTCCTTCAACGTAGCCATCAATACCTCGCTGGCAGCATCACGTGTTAATCGGCAACGGCTAAAGAGTAACGGGCAATCCCTTGATAGCCCAGCACTTTTACTAAAATCCCGGTGGCATGGCAGATTTTTGGAACACAGAAATGCAAAAAGGCCTCCCGAATGGGAGGCCTCTTCTAAATAGGTGCCTGACAGTGTCCTACTCTCGCATGGCGAATGCCACACTACCATCGGCGCTACCGCGTTTCACTTCTGAGTTCGGCATGGGATCAGGTGGTTCCACGGCGCTATTGCCGTCAGGCAAAAGCTTTTAAAACTAACTTGAAAATGGTGCTGATACCCAGAATCGAACTGGGGACCTCATCCTTACCAAGGATGCGCTCTACCGACTGAGCCATATCAGCACACTAACCGGTAAAGA
>NZ_JBFOCU010000059.1:0-20228 GCF_040907945.1 Aeromonas sp. s11
TTGATGTTGTCGCCCGGCATTACCATCTCTACGCCTTCCGGCAGTTCGATGGTACCGGTCACGTCGGTAGTACGGAAGTAGAACTGCGGACGGTAGCCTTTGAAGAACGGGGTATGACGACCACCTTCTTCTTTTGACAGTACGTACACTTCAGATTCGAACTTGGTGTGCGGCTTGATAGAACCTGGCTTGGCCAGTACCTGACCACGCTCTACGTCTTCACGCTTAACACCACGCAGCAGCGCGCCGATGTTCTCGCCTGCACGACCTTCGTCCAGCAGTTTGCGGAACATTTCAACACCGGTACAGGTGGTAGAAACGGTATCTTTGATACCAACGATTTCTACGGTCTCACCTACTTTAACGATACCGCGCTCTACACGACCGGTAACTACAGTACCACGGCCAGCGATAGAGAATACGTCTTCGATAGGCATCAGGAACGGCTGGTCAATCGCGCGCTCCGGCTCCGGGATGTAGGTATCCAGGTGGCCAGCCAGCTCGATGATCTTCTCTTCCCACTGAGCGTCGCCTTCCAGCGCTTTCAGTGCGGAACCACGAACTACCGGCAGGTCATCACCCGGGAAGTCGTACTCGGTCAGCAGTTCACGAACTTCCATCTCAACCAGTTCGAGCAGCTCTTCGTCATCAACCATGTCACACTTGTTCATGAACACGATCATGTACGGGATACCAACCTGACGACCCAGCAGGATGTGCTCACGAGTCTGCGGCATCGGGCCGTCAGTCGCTGCTACTACCAGGATCGCGCCGTCCATCTGGGCAGCACCGGTGATCATGTTTTTAACGTAGTCGGCGTGACCCGGGCAATCTACGTGGGCGTAGTGACGGGTAGCGGTGTCGTATTCTACGTGGGAGGTGTTGATGGTGATACCACGCTCACGCTCTTCCGGTGCCTTGTCGATCTGGTCGAAGGCGAAAGCTTTACCACCGAAGTGCTTGGCCAGCACGTTGGTGATAGCTGCAGTCAGGGTGGTTTTACCGTGGTCAACGTGGCCGATGGTGCCGACGTTTACGTGCGGTTTATTACGCTCAAATTTTTCTTTAGACACGACGTAGTCCTTCTAGGTTAAACCCGCCTACCGTCGTAGGCGGGGAATCTTAAATTACTTGGATTTGCGCTCTTCGATCACGGCTTGTGCAACGTTGGTCGGTGCATCGTGATACTTGGCGAATTCCATGGCGTAGGAAGCACGACCTTGGGTAGCGGAACGCAGTGCAGTTGCATAACCGAACATTTCGGCCAGCGGCACCAGAGCACGTACGATCTTGCCGGACGGGCCATCTTCCATACCTTCGATCAGGCCACGACGACGGTTCAGGTCACCGATAACGTCGCCCATGTAATCTTCCGGAGTTTCAACTTCTACTTTCATGATCGGTTCGAGCAGAACCGGGTTGGCTTTCATGAAGCCAGCCTTAAAGGCCATGGAAGCAGCGATTTTGAACGCCAGTTCGGAAGAGTCGACATCGTGGTAAGAACCGAAGTGCAGACGCACACCCAGATCCATAACCGGGTAACCAGCCAGCGGACCAGATTTGAGCTGCTCACGGATACCTTTATCAACACCCGGGATGAATTCACCAGGAATGACACCACCTTTGATGTCGTTGACGAATTCGTAGGCTTTGCCTTCTTCCAGCGGGTACATGTCGATAACAACATGACCGTACTGACCGCGACCACCAGACTGCTTGGCATGCTTGCCTTCGATGTCTTTAACGGTGGTACGGATGGTTTCACGGTAGGCAACCTGCGGCTTACCTACGTTGGCTTCAACCTTGAACTCGCGACGCATACGGTCAACGATGATGTCCAGGTGCAGCTCACCCATACCAGCGATGATGGTTTGACCTGACTCTTCGTCAGTCCATACGCGGAAGGACGGATCTTCCTGAGCCAGACGGCCCAGTGCCAGACCCATCTTCTCTTGGTCAGCCTTGGTTTTCGGCTCAACCGCGATAGAAATTACCGGCTCCGGGAATTCCATACGCTCGAGGATGATCGGTGCGTTCGGGTCACACAGGGTGTCACCAGTGGTCACGTCTTTCAGACCGATGGCAGCAGCGATGTCACCAGCGCGTACTTCTTTGATCTCTTCACGCTTGTTGGCATGCATCTGAACGATACGGCCAAAACGCTCGCGCTTGTCCTTGACGGAGTTCAGCACGGTGTCACCGGAGTTGATCACGCCAGAGTAGACACGGAAGAAGGTCAGGTTACCAACGAACGGGTCGGTAGCGATCTTGAACGCCAGAGCAGAGAACGGCTCGTCATCAGAAGCGTGACGCTCGTCTTTGGTCTCGCCGTCCATTTTCAGGCCGTCGATAGCAGCAACGTCGGTCGGAGCCGGCAGGTACTCGATCACGGCATCCAGCATGGCCTGTACGCCCTTGTTCTTGAACGCGGAGCCACAGGTTACCAGGATGATTTCGTTGTTCAGCACGCGCTGACGCAGAGCACCTTTGATCTCTTCCTCGGTCAGCTCTTCGCCGCCCAGGTATTTTTCCATCAGGTCTTCAGACGCTTCAGCAGCGGCTTCAACCAGATTCATGCGCATTTCTTGCGCCTGTTCCAGCAACTCGGCCGGGACGTCTTCGTAATCGAAGGATACGCCCTGATCAGCTTCATTCCAGTTGATGGCTTTCATCTTGACCAGGTCAACAACGCCCTTGAAGTTCTCTTCAGAGCCGATGTTCAGCTGAAGGGGAACCGGAGTACCTTTCAGACGGGTCTTGATGTGCTCAACGCAGCGCAGGAAGTTGGCGCCGGTACGGTCCATCTTGTTGACGAACGCGATACGGGGAACCTTGTACTTGTTAGCCTGACGCCATACGGTTTCAGACTGTGGCTGTACGCCACCTACGGCACAGTACACCATCACGGCACCGTCCAGAACACGCATTGAACGCTCTACTTCGATAGTAAAGTCAACGTGGCCCGGGGTATCGATGATGTTGATACGGTGCGGTTGGAACTGTTTACCCATACCGGACCAGAAAGCGGTGGTCGCGGCGGAGGTGATGGTGATACCACGCTCTTGTTCCTGTTCCATCCAGTCCATGGTGGCAGCGCCATCGTGAACTTCACCGATCTTGTGACTTACACCGGTGTAAAACAGTACGCGCTCGGTAGTAGTAGTCTTACCGGCGTCAATGTGAGCGGAGATACCGATGTTACGATAACGCTCAATGGGGGTTGTACGAGCCATTGTCATCCTCTTACTAAGGCGCTTGTCCCTAGATAATTAAAGGTGCGCAGAGTCAAAAGACCCTGCGCAAGCGGATTACCAGCGGAAGTGAGCGAAGGCTTTGTTCGCTTCAGCCATACGGTGAACGTCTTCACGTTTCTTGACAGACGAACCCTTATTGTCAGCGGCATCCAGCAGCTCGCCAGCCAGACGCTGAGCCATTGATTTTTCACCACGTTTACGAGCGGCATCAACCAACCAGCGCATTGCCAGGGCATTGCGACGTACCGGACGAACTTCTACCGGCACCTGATAGGTTGCACCACCGACGCGACGAGATTTAACCTCGACCGCCGGACGAATGTTATCCAGAGCTTCTTCGAATACGGCCAGGTGCTCTTTGCCAGATTTGGTGGCAATGATGTCCAGGGCGCCATAAACAATGGCTTCTGCAACAGATTTCTTACCGTCAACCATTACTACGTTGACAAATTTAGCCAGCAGCTCTGATCCGAACTTGGGATCTGGCAGGATTTTACGCTGACCAACAACACGACGTCTTGGCATTTCAAATTCTCCGTAACTTCAGGGATTACCCAAAACTAGAAAGCTATCTAACTAGAAACGAATTAACGTTTGGCCTTACTTAACGGAGAACCATTAAGCTTTAGGACGCTTCACGCCATACTTGGAGCGAGCCTGCTTACGGTCTTTAACACCGGCACAGTCCAACGCACCACGAACGGTGTGATAACGAACACCTGGCAAGTCTTTTACACGACCGCCACGGATCAGAACAACAGAGTGCTCTTGCAGGTTGTGACCTTCACCACCGATGTAGGAGGTGACTTCGAAGCCGTTGGTCAGACGTACACGGCACACTTTACGCAGTGCAGAGTTAGGCTTCTTCGGGGTGGTGGTATATACACGAGTGCATACGCCACGCTTCTGAGGGCACGCTTCCAGCGCCGGCACGTTGCTTTTCACAACGAGCTTGATGCGTGGCTTGCGAACCAACTGGTTAATAGTTGCCATCAAAAGGCTCCTGATAATGACTTCATAAACGTGTGGAAAATCCTCCCCGCAGATACGGGGACGCGAAATTTTATGCCCTGTTGTCTGGGGAGTCAAGATTTATACAATTTGCGTCACAAAAGGGCAATTCGGATCCGTTTGATTTCACGACATCACCTTGAATTTTCTTGAAAATATGCTTCTCAGCCACCCCAGGTGCGCGGGGAACCTTTTTGTGCAATCAGTGCCACCAGACCCGCCATATCGAGCACATTACCCACCCGATGCTGCAAACCGCGAGCTTGCAGATCTTCCTGCATCACATAAAGCGGGATACCCGCCAGCCGCGCACTCCACTGGGGAGCCGATGCCGCAATCACGGCATCCTGCATCAGTACCAGCTTATCCTCGGGCTGAAGGTATGAGAGCGCCTCTGCCAGAGCCTGACTCTGAAAGGGGGAGTTCAATATCAGATGCAACATGGAGACCTCAAAAGCTGATGTGAGTCGAACATTGTGCCCAGCGCCGAGCCAGCTCCTGGCGCGGCAGACTCTCGACCGGGATCAGCAGATCATCCACTGTCACGCCACGCTCTGCCAGCGAGTCAGCACAAACATAGACCTCTTCGATGTCGTAGAGTTCCAGCATTTTGAAGGTGGGCGCGTAGTGGCGCTGCAAAATGGCGGCAGGCTGCTGCTCCTTGAGCAGTTGCAGCACGCCGTCCCCAATCAGGAAGAGGGCCAGCTCATCGGTCATGGCCGAGGTGGCCAACAAGGCATCCAGTCCTTCCCGGCCGGCGGCATGGCCATGGGGGCCACGACTGCAGATAAAGGCGATTTTCTTGCTCATGACTCCCCCTAAAACTGAACCAGCCGATCGGCTGTGAGCGCCGCCTCGGCCAACTGGCCCAGACCGCTCAGGCAAAATGGCGCTTGCAGATTGAAGTGCTCCAGCCCTGCCCCCTTGGCTTCCTGTTCATCGAGCACACCGCGCCGCATGGCGGCGGCGACACAGACGTCGATACGGATCCCCTGCTCTTCTGCCAGCTCTCGCCACAGACGCGCCAGGTCAGTCTCATCGGATGCAGGCAGATGCAGACCGTTGCCGTTGCAGACCCCATCCTGATAGAAGAACAGGTGGGACAAGGTATGCCCCTGTGCCAACAAGGTGCGGGCAAAACGATAGGCGGTGCTGGCCGATTGGGTGCCATAGGCAGGCCCCGTGACCAAGATGGCAAAACTCAGACTCATAGCAGGACTCCTGTGCTGACCCGGTCCATTTTACGCCAAAAACAAAAAAGCCCCTGCCAGGAGGGGCTTGATTCAATCTGTTGATCAGAGATGGGCAATCGCCTCGACCTCGACCAGCACATCTTTCGGCAGACGAGCCACCTCCACGCAGGAGCGGGCTGGCGCCGCATCGCCAAAGTAGCGGGCATAGACCTGGTTGAAGGCAACGAAGTTGTTCATGTCGCTCAGGAAGCAGGTGGTCTTGACCACTTTGCTGGCATCAGCACCGGCAGCGTGCAACACGGCAACCAGATTCTTCATCACCCGCTCGGCCTGCTCTTCGATGCCGCCGGCCACGATCTCCATGGTGGCAGGATCGAGCGGGATCTGCCCGGAGGTGAAGATCATCTCGCCAACCTTGGTAGCCTGAACATACGGACCAATCGCGGCAGGCGCCTTGTCGGTTGCAATCACTTCTTTAGCCATTCATCTATCCCCTTCTGGAATGAGTTACTCGTTCTCGTCTTCACCCTGCTTGCGCTGTCGGATGTAAAGATAAACGGTATGTTTTGAAATATTGAGTTTGTCCGCCACCAGATTGATCGAATCCTTGATGTCGAAAATGCCCTTCTCGAACAGCTGGGTCACGATGAAGCGGTTCTTGGCATTGTTGGCCACGGTGGGATCGCGATTGATCTCGTCGATGGTGTTATCCACCGTCTGGGCAACCAGCTCTTCCACGCTGTTGGCGAAGGTCTCTGGTGACTGACGCGCCGCCTGCTGGGGCGTCGGGAAAAATTCGGCCACGAACTCGTGGAAAGGCGCATTGATGTGCAGGTTGATGCAAATAAGCCCCACCACTTGCCGCTCGCTGTTGCGAATGGCGATGGTGCTCGACTTCATCAGCGCGCCAGTACGGCTGCGAGCGAAATAGCTCTGGGTGTAATCCTGGCCGGTGCTCTCGATGTCCTTGAGCATGCGCAGGGCGAGATCGGTGATGGGCGCCCCGAGGGTGCGTCCGGTATTGAAGCCGTTGGCAATCTTGATCACCGACTCGTGCAGATTTTCCAGGGAGTGGAGTACCACTTCACAATGCTTGCCGAACAGCTCGGCCAAGCCATCGATGAGCCCATCGTATGAGCGCAACAATTCCCTGTCTTCATCTGTAAAAGTGCGGCTGATCAGCTGTTCTTCGGGAAGCATGGCTTCCTCGATACCGACAGTCATGTTCTACCCCTGTAATAACCATTCAACTTTCCCGAGTTTTAAATTGCAGGGGAGTAAAGTCAACTTTTTTTGATTTTTTACTCTACAACTTTGCTCTGGATCATCCTGAAACCCGCGCTGCGTCTACCTTTGCCGAGGAATTGGCCAACAAAAAGGGCTCCTTGAAGGAGCCCTTTTTAATCACGGATGACGAGTTACTCTTCGTCGAAGCTACCGGCTGCGTTCAGCAGATCCGCCAGGTTCTGCTCCGCTTCATCAGCGGTCACCTGCGGGGTACCAACAGCACGAGCTGCGGCAGCACGCTGGTTGATCCGGCTATGGTGGTAGGCAAAGCCGGTACCAGCCGGGATCAGACGACCCACGATGACGTTCTCTTTCAGACCACGCAGTTCATCACGCTTGCCACCTACGGCGGCTTCGGTCAGAACGCGAGTGGTTTCCTGGAAGGAAGCCGCGGAGATGAAGGACTCGGTGCTCAGAGATGCCTTGGTAATACCCATCAGAACATGACGGTAGGTCGCAGGGGTCTTGCCCTCGGCAACCAGCTTACGGTTGGCAATCTTCACACGAGCCACTTCAACCTGTTCACCTTCGATCAGATCAGTATCGCCAGCGCTCAGGATCTCGCACTTGCGCAGCATCTGACGAACGATGACTTCGATGTGCTTGTCGTTGATCTTAACGCCTTGCAGACGGTAAACGTCCTGCACTTCGTTGGCGATGTAGTTGGCGACCGGGCTGATACCGCGCAGACGCAGGATGTCGTGAGCAGACTCAGGACCGTCCGCCAGCACTTCACCCTTCTCAACTTTTTCACCTTCGAACACGTTCAGGTTACGCCACTTCGGAATCATCTCTTCGTAGACGTTGCCACCATCGGTCGGGGTGATGACCAGACGGCGTTTGCCCTTGGTCTCTTTCCCGAAGGAGATGGTACCGGAGATCTCGGCCAGAATTGCCGGTTCCTTCGGTTGACGTGCTTCGAACAGATCCGCAACGCGCGGCAGACCACCGGTGATGTCCTTGGTACCGCCGGACTCTTGCGGGATACGCGCTACCGCGTCACCCACGCCCACGTTGGCACCATCTTCCAGGTTCACGATCGCCTTGCCCGGCAGGAAGTACTGGGCGGCTACATCGGTACCCGGGATCATCACGTCTTTGCCGTTCAGGTCGACCAGTTTAACGGTCGGACGCATCTCTTTACCGGCGCTCGGACGCTCGTTGACGTCCAGAACAACGATAGAAGAGAGACCGGTCAGCTCGTCGGTCTGACGAGTAATGGTCACGCCATCGATCATGTGTTCGAACTGCAGGCGACCTGCCACTTCAGTGATGATCGGGTGAGTGTGCGGGTCCCAGTTGGCAACGGTTTCGCCAGCGTTCACTGCCTGGCCGTCCTTCACTTCCAACACGGAACCGTAAGGCAGCTTGTGGCTTTCCTTGGTACGGCCCATGTCGTCCATGATGGTCAGTTCGGTAGAACGGGAGGTGATAACCAGTTTGTCATCGCTGTTGTGAACGAACTTGGCGTTCTGCAGCTTGATGCTACCGGTGTTCTTGACCTGGATGCTGCTTTCAGCAGCGGCACGAGATGCAGCACCACCGATGTGGAAAGTACGCATCGTCAGCTGGGTACCCGGTTCACCGATGGACTGGGCGGCGATAACACCGACAGCCTCACCCTTGTTAACCAGGTGACCACGGGCCAGATCACGGCCGTAGCAGTGAGCACAGTTACCGAAGTCGGTTTCACAGGTGATGGCAGAACGTACCTTCACACGGTCAACGGAGTTACGCTCCAGCAGGTCACACAGCTGCTCGTCGAGCAGGGTGTTGCGAGCAACCAGGATCTCGTCCTCGGTACCCGGCTTGATGACATCTTCTGCCACCACACGACCCAGCACGCGCTCACGCAGCGGCTCGACCACGTCGCCACCCTCGATCAGCGGAGTCATCCACAGACCGTCGGTAGTGCCGCAATCGTCCTCGGTGATCACCATGTCTTGCGCCACGTCTACCAGACGACGAGTCAGGTAACCGGAGTTCGCAGTCTTCAGTGCGGTATCCGCCAGACCCTTACGAGCACCGTGGGTAGAGATAAAGTACTGCAGTACGTTCAGACCTTCGCGGAAGTTCGCGATGATCGGGGTCTCGATGATGGAGCCATCCGGCTTGGCCATCAGGCCACGCATACCGGCCAGCTGACGGATCTGGGCGGCGGAACCACGCGCACCAGAGTCGGCCATCATAAAGATGCTGTTGAACGAGGCCTGCTCTTCTTCTTCACCCAGCGAGTTGACGTTACGCTCTTTGGACAAGTTCTCCATCATGGCCTTGGAGACGCGCTCGTTGGCGCTGGCCCAGATATCGATAACCTTGTTGTAACGCTCGCCCGCAGTTACCAGACCTGACAGGAACTGGTCCTGGATCTCGGCAACTTCGGCTTCGGCTGCTGCAATGATGTCTTTCTTGGCATCCGGGATGACCATGTCATCGATACCAACGGAAGCACCGGACAGGGCCGCGTAGTGGAAACCGGTATACATCAGCTGGTCAGCGAAGATAACGGTGTCCTTCAGGCCCTGCTTGCGATAGCAGGTGTTCAGCAGACGGGAGATGAGCTTTTTGCCCAGCGCCTTGTTGGATACGCACTTGATCCAGTTCTGCGGATTGGCATCCAGATCAGCCTGTTCAGCAGCAGTCAGCACCTTCGGCTCGTCGATCAGGGCGTATTCCATGCCTTTCGGCAGGATCAGGCTCAGGATCGCACGACCAACGGTGGTGTTCTTCATCTCGGTGTGTTCACGCAGAGAACCGTCTTCCTGACGCAGGTATTCGGTAATGCGTACTTTCACACGAGCATGCAGGTCGGCCAGACCGGCACGGTACACTTTCTCGGCCTCTTTCGGGCCGGACAGCACCATACCTTCACCCTTCGCATTGATGCGGGCGCGGGTCATGTAGTACAGACCCAAGACCACGTCCTGAGAAGGAACGATGATCGGCTCACCGGATGCAGGCGACAGGATGTTGTTGGTAGACATCATCAGCGCACGCGCTTCCAGCTGGGCTTCCAGGGTCAGCGGTACGTGAACAGCCATCTGGTCACCGTCGAAGTCCGCGTTATACGCAGCACAAACGAGCGGGTGCAGCTGGATTGCCTTGCCTTCGACCAGAGTCGGTTCGAATGCCTGGATACCCAGACGGTGCAGAGTCGGTGCACGGTTCAGCAGAACCGGGTGTTCGCGGATCACTTCGTCCAGGATATCCCAAACGACAGCTTCTTCGCGCTCCACCATCTTCTTGGCGGCCTTGATAGTGGTCGCCAGACCGCGAGTTTCCAGCTTGCCATAGATGAACGGCTTGAACAGTTCCAGAGCCATCTTCTTCGGCAGACCGCACTGATGCAGACGCAGAGTCGGGCCTACGGTGATAACGGAACGACCGGAGTAGTCGACACGCTTACCGAGCAGGTTCTGACGGAAACGACCCTGCTTACCCTTGATCATGTCGGCCAGGGATTTCAGCGGGCGCTTGTTGGAACCGGTGATGGCACGACCGCGACGGCCGTTATCCAGCAGTGCATCGACGGACTCTTGCAGCATACGCTTTTCGTTGCGCACGATGATGTCCGGAGCAGCCAAGTCCAGCAGACGCTTCAAGCGGTTGTTACGGTTGATCACGCGACGGTACAGATCGTTCAGATCGGAAGTCGCGAAACGGCCGCCGTCCAGCGGTACCAGCGGACGCAGGTCCGGCGGCAGCACAGGCAGCACTGTCATGATCATCCACTCCGGCTTGTTGCCGGACTGCAGGAAAGCTTCCATCAGCTTCAGACGCTTGGTGGTCTTCTTGCGCTTGGTCTCGGAGTTGGTTTGATCCAGCTCCTCACGCATGGTTTTGACTTCACCTTCCAGATCGATAGCGCGCAGCAATGCCAGGATTGCTTCGGCACCCATCTTGGCGTCAAATTCGTCGCCCCACTCTTCCAGCGCATCCAGGTACTGCTCTTCAGAGAGCATCTGGCTGCGTTCGAGGTTGGTCATACCCGGCTCGATTACGACGAAAGATTCGAAGTAGAGCACGCGCTCGATGTCGCGCAGGGTCATGTCCAGCAGCAGACCGATACGGGACGGCAGGGACTTCAGGAACCAGATGTGGGCAGTCGGGCTGGCCAGCTCGATGTGGCCCATACGCTCACGACGGACCTTGGTCTGGGTCACTTCAACGCCGCACTTCTCACAGATCACACCACGGTGTTTCAGGCGCTTGTACTTGCCGCACAGACACTCGTAGTCCTTCACCGGTCCGAAGATACGGGCGCAGAACAGACCATCACGCTCCGGCTTGAAAGTCCGGTAGTTGATGGTCTCAGGCTTTTTGACCTCACCGAATGACCAGGAGCGGATCATGTCAGGAGAGGCCAGACCGATCTTGATACTGTCAAACTCTTCGGTCTTGGTCTGAGCCTTCAAAAACTTGAGTAAGTCTTTCACGTGTTTCCCCTGTCAGGAGTCTAACCTCGGCGCCCCGGCTGCCAAAACAGCGGGGCGCCCACGTCAATTCTCGAACAATAAGAGCGAGCTCTTACTCTTCGTCCAGCTCGATGTTGATACCCAGAGAGCGGATTTCCTTCAGCAATACGTTGAAGGATTCGGGCATGCCCGGCTCCATACGGTGGTCGCCATCCACGATGTTCTTATACATCTTGGTACGGCCATTCACATCGTCAGACTTGACGGTCAGCATTTCCTGCAGGGTATATGCCGCACCGTAAGCCTCCAGGGCCCACACTTCCATCTCACCGAAACGCTGACCACCGAACTGAGCCTTACCACCCAGCGGCTGCTGGGTAACCAGGCTGTAAGAACCGGTAGAACGCGCGTGCATCTTGTCGTCGACCAAGTGGTTCAGCTTCAGCATGTACATGTAACCAACGGTTACTTTACGCTCGAAGCGGTTACCGGTACGGCCATCGAACAGATCAATCTGACCGGATTCCGGCAGATCGGCCAGCTTCAGCAGGGCTTTGATTTCGCGCTCTTTGGCACCATCAAACACTGGAGTAGCAACCGGCAGACCCTTACGCAGGTTACCCACCAGGGTACGTACGTCGTCATCAGACAGTTCGGCGATGTTCACTTGCTGGGTGTCCTTCTCGCCCAGGTCATAGACCTGTTGCAGGAAGTTGCGCATCTCGTGCAGCTCGCGCTGCTCTTTGACCATGCGATCGATCTTCTCGCCGATACCCTTGGCCGCAAGGCCCAGGTGCACTTCGAGGATCTGACCGATGTTCATACGGGATGGTACGCCCAACGGGTTCAGTACGATGTCGACCGGACGGCCGAACTCGTCATGAGGCATATCCTCGACCGGACAGATCTTGGAGATAACACCCTTGTTACCGTGACGGCCTGCCATCTTGTCACCCGGCTGGATGCGACGCTTGACTGCCAGATAAACCTTGACGATTTTCAGTACGCCCGGTGCCAGATCATCACCCTGGATAATCTTGCGACGCTTGTTCTCGAATTTCTTGTCGAACTCGGCTTTCAGCTCAACGTGCTGTTCAGCGATCTGTTCCAGTTCGGTCTGCTTGCCTTCGTCTTCGATGGCCAGTTCAAACCACTTGGAGCGATCGAGCTTGTTCAGACGATCTTCGCTGTAACCGGCGGCCAGCAGCAGGTTGCGTGAGCGGCCGAAAATGCCGTCTTCCAGGATCTTGAACTCTTCGGTCAAGTCCTTCTTCGCTTCCTTCAGCTGCATCTCTTCGATTTCTTTGGCGCGCTTGTCTTTTTCCACGCCATCGCGGGTAAAGACTTGCACGTCAACCACGGTACCGTACACACCGTTCGGTACACGCAGGGAGGAGTCCTTCACATCGGAGGCCTTCTCACCGAAGATGGCGCGCAGCAGCTTCTCTTCCGGCGTCAGCTGGGTTTCACCTTTCGGGGTTACCTTACCGACCAGAATGTCGCCGCCCTTCACTTCAGCACCCACGTAGACGATACCGGACTCGTCCAGCTTGGACAGAGCGGCTTCACCCACGTTCGGGATGTCAGCAGTGATCTCTTCCGGACCCAGCTTGGTGTCACGGGAGATACAGGCCAGTTCCTGGATATGGATGGTGGTCAGGCGATCTTCCTGAACAACACGCTCGTTCACCAGGATCGAGTCTTCGAAGTTGTAACCGTTCCACGGCATGAACGCGACGCGCATGTTCTGACCCAGCGCCAGTTCACCCAGATCGGTGGACGGGCCGTCAGCCAGTACGTCGCCAGCCATGACCGGCTCACCCAACATCACGCAAGGACGCTGGTTGATACAGGTGTTCTGGTTGGAACGGGTGTATTTGGTCAGGTTGTAGATGTCGATACCGGCTTCGCCTGGCATCAGCTCATCTTCATTGACCTTCAGGACGATACGGGAGGCATCGACATAGTCGATTACGCCGCCACGCTTGGCCACTACGGTTACACCGGAGTCAACGGCCACAGCGCGTTCCATACCGGTACCTACCAGCGGCTTGTCAGCACGCAGAGTCGGTACAGCCTGACGTTGCATGTTTGAACCCATCAATGCGCGGTTCGCGTCATCGTGTTCCAGGAAGGGGATCAGAGCGGCTGCCACAGATACGATCTGCTGCGGGCTCACGTCCATATACTGGATCTGGTCGGCGTTCATAAAGGTGGATTCACCTTTGTGACGGCACGGGATCAATTCATCTTTCAGACGGCCATCTTCGGTGGTCGCGGCGTTAGCCTGTGCGATCACGTACTTGCCTTCTTCAATAGCAGACAGGTAGTCAACTTCGTCGGTGATCACACCGTCAATGACCTTGCGGTACGGGGTCTCGAGGAAACCGTACTCGTTGGTACGAGAATACACGGACAGAGAGTTGATCAGACCGATGTTCGGACCTTCAGGAGTCTCGATAGGGCACAGACGACCGTAGTGGGTCGGGTGTACGTCTCGGACTTCAAAGCCGGCACGCTCACGAGTCAAACCGCCCGGGCCCAGCGCGGAAATACGACGCTTGTGGGTCACTTCGGAGAGCGGGTTGTTCTGGTCCATAAACTGGGACAGCTGGCTGGAACCAAAGAACTCTTTGACTGCGGCGGAGATCGGCTTGGCGTTGATCAGATCCTGCGGCATCAGGGTGTCCAGGTCGCCCAGGGAGAGACGCTCCTTGACCGCACGCTCGACACGCACCAGACCGACGCGGAACTGGTTTTCAGCCATTTCACCGACAGAACGAATACGACGGTTACCCAAGTGGTCGATATCATCCACTTCGTCGTTACCGTTACGGATGTCGATCAGGCGCTTCATCACATCGACGATGTCGTCTTTGGTCAGTACACCTGCGCCAGTCTCGTCTTCACGACCCAGACGGCGGTTGAACTTCATCCGACCTACGGTAGACAGGTCGTAACGCTCGGCGGAGAAGAACAGGTTTTCGAACAGCTGTTCTGCAGCTTCGCGAGTAGGCGGCTCGCCCGGACGCATCATGCGATAGATCTCGACCAGCGCTTCCAAACGGTTGGAGCTGGAGTCGACACGCAGGGTCTCGGACATGTAAGCACCGTGATCCAGTTCGTTGGTGAACAGAACCTCGAAATGCTTGAAGCCGGCTTGGGACAGGTTGGCGATCGCTTCCAGGCTCAGCGCCTGGTTGGCGGTCACGACCATCTCGCCAGTTTGCGGATGTGCGTAGTCCTTGGCAGCAACTTTGCCAACAACATACTCAACCGGTACCTCAATTTGGGTAACGGCGTCTTTTTCCAACTGACGGATGTGACGCGCAGTCACACGACGACCGGTCTCAACCACCACGGCGCCATTGGCCACGATGTCAAAGGTCGCAGTTTCACCACGCAGACGCTCCGGCACCAGATCCATCATCAACTTGCCATCTTTTACTTCAAAACCGATGGTCTCGAAGAAGGTGGCCAGGATTTGTTCGGAGGTGAAGTCCAGGGCGCGCAGAATAATGGATGCTGGCAGTTTGCGACGACGGTCGATACGGACAAACAGGTTGTCTTTCGCATCGAACTCGAAGTCCAGCCAGGAGCCACGGTAGGGGATAACGCGAGCGTTATACAGTACCTTACCGGATGAATGAGTTTTGCCTTTATCGTGGTCGAAGAAGACGCCCGGGCTGCGGTGCAGCTGGGAGACGATAACCCGCTCGGTACCATTGATAACAAAGGTGCCGTTCTCGGTCATGAGCGGAATTTCGCCCATGTATACTTCTTGTTCCTTGATGTCTTTGACGGTGCCGGCAGCTGCTTCACGGTCGTACAGAACCATACGAAGCTTGACACGCAGCGGCGCGGAGTAGGTCACTCCACGGATCTGGCATTCTTTTACGTCAAATACCGGCTCACCCAGGCGATAGCTGACATACTGAAGCTCAGCACTACCGGAGTAACTGGTGATCGGGAAAACGCTACGGAAAGCGGCCTCTAGGCCATATTCACCTTCCGGGTCAGCCTCGATGAACTGCTTGAAGGAGTCCAGCTGAATGGACAACAGATAAGGCGTGTCCAGTACCTGGTCTCGCTTACCGAAGTCCTTACGAATGCGTTTTTTTTCGGTATAAGAGTAAACCATAGGGTTCCTCAGCTCGCTGATAAGTGACCCACTCTGTCCCGCGGGACAGCTCTGTCTCAACACCGTTTTGTGTTGGCCCGGACGAAAGAAGACAGTCCGGATTGCTGGTGCACCGAGAGTCGTAAACGGTGTGAAATGCTCTCAGTCTACAGCGCAAAAAGGCTGGTGAACAAAAATTCACCAGCCCTAGCCTGTTTTATCAGGCTAATCTACATAAATGCAGATTATTTGATCTCAACAGAAGCACCGGCAGCTTCCAGCTCTTTCTTCAGAGCTTCAGCTTCGTCCTTGGACACGCCTTCCTTCAGGTTAGCCGGAGCAGCTTCTACCAGATCTTTGGCTTCTTTCAGGCCCAGACCGGTAGCGCCACGAACGGCTTTGATAACGGCAACTTTGTTGGCGCCAGCAGCAGTCAGAACTACGTCGAACTCGGTCTTCTCTTCTACTGCTTCAGCAGCAGCCGGGCCAGCCATTACGGCAGCAGCGGCAGAAACACCGAACTTCTCTTCCATAGCTTCGATCAGCTCAACAACTTCCATTACGGACATGGAAGCAACGGCTTCGATGATTTGGTCTTTAGTGATAGACATGACAAAAATTCCTGATGTTGAATAAACTCAAACAGCCTAAATAGGCGAGAATCAAGCAGCAGCTTGTTTCTGGTCGCGAACAGCAGCGATAGTACGAACCAGCTTGCCAGCAGAGGCTTCTTTCATAGTCGCCATCAACTTCGCAATTGCTTCTTCGTAAGTCGGCAGCGTGGCCAGACGATCAATTTGTGCTGCGGCGATAAACTCACCGTTAAAAGCGCCAGCCTTGATTTCGAACTTTTGGTTCGCTTTGGCAAACTCTTTGAACAGACGAGCAGCAGCGCCCGGGTGTTCGTTAGAGAAAGCAATCAAGGTAGGACCGGTAAATGCGTCGTTCAGGCACTCGTATTCGGTACCTTCTACCGCGCGACGCAGCAGGGTGTTACGCACAACGCGCATGTACACACCGGCTTCACGAGCGGTTTTACGCAGGACGGTCATCTTGTCTACAGTTACACCGCGAGAATCGGCAACAACTGCAGAAAGAGCGCCTTTGGCAGCTTCGTTGACTTCAGCAACAATTGCCTTTTTGTCTTCGAGTCCCAATGCCATTGGCTTAACTCCTGGATTGAATCCGGGTCTATTGACCCAGTACTGACACATCCCCCCTACCTTTACAACAGAGGGGAACGATGCGGTAGCAGGATTCCAGAAGAGAAAGAATCTTTCTCGCTGGGTTTCCGGCACCGTCTACGCAGGAAACATTAAGGCTTTGCAGCCTCCTGCGGTCTTGGACGGAGGTCGAAACCCCCAACCAATCAAGGCGCAAAATTATAGATTAAATTTTGCGCCTTGTAAAACCCATCAATTAGGCCTGAGCTTCCAGAGAAGCTTGGTCTACGGCAACACCGGCACCCATGGTGGTGGAGATGCTGACTTTCTTGATGAATTGACCTTTGGCGGAAGAGGGCTTGCCTTTTTTCAGGGCAACCAGCAGAGCTTCCAAGTTTTCTTTCAGCTGAACTTCGTTGAAAGAAACCTTACCCAGAGTGGTATGGATGATACCATTCTTGTCATTACGGTAACGAACCTGACCAGCCTTGGCGTTCTTGACAGCTTCGGCAACGTTAGGAGTTACAGTACCAACTTTCGGGTTCGGCATCAGGCCGCGCGGGCCCAGGATTTGACCCAGTTGACCAACAACGCGCATGGCATCCGGGGATGCGATAACTACGTCGAAGTTCATCTCGCCTTTCTTAACCAGATCGGCCAGGTCATCCATACCTACCAAGTCAGCACCGGCAGCTTTAGCTGCTTCGGCGTTGGCACCTTGGGTAAATACGGCAACGCGTACATCACGACCGGTACCGTGCGGCAGTACAGTAGCACCACGTACGTTCTGGTCAGATTTACGAGCGTCGATACCCAGGTTGACAGCAACGTCAACGCTTTCAACGAACTTGGCGGTAGCCAGTTCTTTCAGCAGGGCAATGGCTTCGTTGATGGAGTACTCTTTGGTACCGTCAACTTTTTCGCGAATAACGCGCATACGCTTGGAAAGTTTAGCCATTGTCTTAATCCTCCACTACCAGACCCATGGAACGAGCGGAGCCTGCGATGCAACGTACTTTTGCATCCAGATCGGCACCAGTCATATCCGGCTCTTTGGTCTTGGCGATTTCTTGCAGCTGGGCAACGGTCACCTTACCAACCTTGTCTTTGTTCGGCTTGGAAGAACCAGACTTGATGCCAGCAGCTTTCTTCAGCAGGAAGGAAGCAGGCGGAGTCTTGGTTTCGAAGGTGAAGGAACGGTCGCTGTAAACGGTGATCACGACCGGAGTCGGTGAACCTTTTTCCAGCTTCTCTGTACGAGCGTTGAACGCCTTACAGAATTCCATGATGTTAACACCGTGTTGACCCAGTGCAGGACCAACAGGAGGAGACGGGTTGGCTGCACCAGCAGCAACCTGCAGCTTGATATAAGCTGTGACTTTCTTAGCCATTAGGAAAATACCTCAAAAATGGGTTCTAGCGCCTCGGAGACTTGCTCCTGCAAACGGCTCCCCAACTAATAAAGGGGCAGCGAATTATAGAGATATTCGCTGCCCCTGACAACCGTTAAACGTACAGAATTCAATCAGCCTTTTTCGACCTGACCAAAATCCAGTTCAACAGGAGTAGAACGACCGAAGATCAGTACAGAGACCTTCACGCGGCTCTTCTCATAATCGACCTCTTCAACGGTACCGTTGAAGTCGGCAAACGGACCATCGGCAACCCGCACCATTTCACCCGGTTCAAACAGGGTTTTCGGACGCGGCTTGTCGTGGGCATCCTGCAGACGGTTCAGGATGGCATCGGCCTCTTTGTCGGAGATCGGTGCCGGACGGTCGGAAGTACCGCCGATGAAGCCCATGACACGCGGTACGTTACGCACCAGGTGCCATGTGGTTTCATCCATGATCATCTGGACCAGGACATAACCCGGGAAAAACTTGCGCTCACTCTTGCGCTTCTGGCCAGCACGCATCTCGACCACTTCTTCGGTCGGGACCAGTACTTCACCGAACATGTCTTCCATGCCATGCATCTTGATATGTTCGCGCAGGGACTTGGCTACACGGCCTTCATAGCCGGAAAAAGCCTGCACGACATACCATCTCATACGCTGTTCACGTTGTTCAGTCATGGCTTATCCTTACACACCGGTAATCAGGTTGACCAACCAGACCAAGGCACCGTCCAGAACGAACAGCAGCAGCCCCATCACGGCGGTCACCGCCAGCACAATCAGGGTTGTCTGAATGGCTTCCTGACGGGTCGGCCATACGACCTTGCGGACTTCCAGGCGAGACTCACGGGCGAATGCCAGTGTTGCCTTTCCCTTGGTGGTTTGCAGGGCTACTGCACCAGCAGCAGCAATGACAACGACCACACCCAGGGCGCGGACGGCAGCGACAACATCGTTGAGCAGGTAATTACCCACTACAGCGGCCGCCAGGATAATGAAAACCAGGCCCCAAAGCAGGGTATCCTTGCTTCCGCCCTGGCTCTCAGAACTAACACTCATACAACCCACCTGTATCTGACGTAACCAAAGACACAAAAGCCCCGTACGAGACGAGGTATATGGCAGGGGCGGCAGGACTCGAACCCGCAACCATCGGTTTTGGAGACCGCTGTTCTACCAATTCGAACTACGCCCCTACACAAGAAAGCCCCTATTATAGGGGCTTTGCTTTATTTATGTAAGCCAAAGATTAAGCGATAACTTTAGCTACAACACCGGCACCTACGGTACGGCCACCTTCACGGATAGCGAAACGCAGGCCGTCGTCCATCGCGATCGGCGCAATCAGGGTAACAACCATCTTGATGTTGTCGCCCGGCATTACCATCTCTACGCCTTCCGGCAGTTCGATGGTACCGGTCACGTCGGTAGTACGGAAGTAGAACTGCGGACGGTAGCCTTTGAAGAACGGGGTATGACGACCACCTTCTTCTTTTGACAGTACGTACACTTCAGATTCGAACTTGGTGTGCGGCTTGATAGAACCTGGCTTGGCCAGTACCTGACCACGCTCTACGTCTTCACGCTTAACACCACGCAGCAGCGCGCCGATGTTCTCGCCTGCACGACCTTCGTCCAGCAGTTTGCGGAACATTTCAACACCGGTACAGGTGGTAGAAACGGTATCTTTGATACCAACGATTTCTACGGTCTCACCTACTTTAACGATACCGCGCTCTACACGACCGGTAACTACAGTACCACGGCCAGCGATAGAGAATACGTCTTCGATAGGCATCAGGAACGGCTGGTCAATCGCGCGCTCCGGCTCCGGGATGTAGGTATCCAGGTGGCCAGCCAGCTCGATGATCTTCTCTTCCCACTGAGCGTCGCCTTCCAGCGCTTTCAGTGCGGAACCACGAACTACCGGCAGGTCATCACCCGGGAAGTCGTACTCGGTCAGCAGTTCACGAACTTCCATCTCAACCAGTTCGAGCAGCTCTTCGTCATCAACCATGTCACACTTGTTCATGAACACGATCATGTACGGGATACCAACCTGACGACCCAGCAGGATGTGCTCACGAGTCTGCGGCATCGGGCCGTCAGTCGCTGCTACTACCAGGATCGCGCCGTCCATCTGGGCAGCACCGGTGATCATGTTTTTAACGTAGTCGGCGTGACCCGGGCAATCTACGTGGGCGTAGTGACGGGTAGCGGTGTCGTATTCTACGTGGGAGGTGTTGATGGTGATACCACGCTCACGCTCTTCCGGTGCCTTGTCGATCTGGTCGAAGGCGAAAGCTTTACCACCGAAGTGCTTGGCCAGCACGTTGGTGATAGCTGCAGTCAGGGTGGTTTTACCGTGGTCAACGTGGCCGATGGT